>CALYYZ010000031.1 GCA_945607165.1 uncultured Ruminococcus sp.
TATTACCTTATCAAAGACGGTGCTGTCAAGTATAATTGCGCCAAGCACAGCCTGTTCAGCCTCGGCACTGTACGGCAGATTAATTCCGTCATAGCCTGTAATTAATGGATCAGCCATAAAATCACCTTTATGAGTCTGTAAGGTTTTTCGGGTCAACAAGGAATTCTAAAGAGAATTAAGCCTCTGACACCTTAACATCAATATTTGCGGAAATACCGGTATAAAGCTTTACTTCTGCCTTATAGGTACCAAACTCCTTGATATCTGTTTCCAGAACAACCTTGCGCTTATCAACGGTTATGTTGTATTGCTTCTTAATTTCTTCGGCAACCTGCTTTGCGGTGATGCTTCCGAAAAGTCTGCCGCCCTGACCTGCCTTTGCGGTCATACTGAAGGTTTTTCCCTCAAGCTGTTTTTTGAAGCCTTCAGCCTGTGCCTTTTGGGTTGCTATTTTAAAATTCTTGGAGTTTTCAGCGTTTTTGTACTCGTTCATTGCCTGAGCGTTTGCCTCCTTGGCAAGCTTTTTCGGAAGCAAAAAGTTGCGTGCGTAGCCGTCTGATGCCTCAACAAGTTCACCTTTTTTTCCGAGTGCTTTAACATCCTGGAGCAAAATAACTTTCATACATATCAGTCCTTTTATATATTTTATAGTTCTAAATTTATAGTGTTGAATTATTAATAATAAACTTTATTCATCAAGCGCTTCATTTACTGCGTCAAGCAGTAATGAGCAAGCCTGCTCTGTATTTACATCATCAAGCTGAGCCGCAGCCATTGTCTGATGACCTCCGCCGCCAAGCTTTTCCATTATTATCTGAACATTAATTTTGCCGTAGCTTCGTGCGGAGATATTGATTCTTCCGTTGCACTGAAAGATGACAAACGAAGCCGCAACACCCTGAAGGGTGAGCATTTCGTCAGCCGCCTGTGCCGCTGCAAGCCTTATGTCGGAGGTTTCTGCGGCGGCAGTGGAAATTGCACAGCTGCGGTAAACATTAGCCTTACAAACAATGTCCACCTTTTCACGGTAGGTTTCAATGCTGTCGGAGAACATTTCCTTAACCGTAAGCGTGTTAGCTCCCTTTCGTCTGAGATAAGCCGCAGCCTCAAAGGTTCTGACACCTGTTTTCAGAACAAAGTTTTTGGTATCAAGCATAATGCCCGCCAAAAGTGCGTCAGCCTGAATGTAGCCTAAGGGCTTGTCATCAAGATAGCTTATTATCTCACTGCACATTTCCGAAGCGGAGGATGCAGACGGTTCGTGACAAAACACAAGAGCGTTATCAATATGATTTACCGCCTTGCGGTGATGGTCGATTACAACAACACGCTTACACCTGTCGTACAGCTCAGGCGACTCAAGCGAGCTGCGAATATGAGTGTCAACAATGATAAGCAGTGTTCTCGGTGTAACTCCTCTTATCGCCTCTTCCGGTGTTACAAAAATATTAGTTTCGGATTTTTTGTCAATATAGTTTAGCAAAGGCTTTGCCATAGAAGTATCCTTGCTTATGACAATCTTGCTGAACTTTCTCATTGACTTTTCCGCAATACACTGCATACCTACTGCTGCGCCGAGACAATCGAGGTCTGAAAAACGATGTCCCATTATATATATTTTGTCGCAGTCGGCAGCGGCACGGTTAATTGCGTTTGCAATAACTCTCATACGAACCTTGCTGACCTTTTCGGAAGCCGATGCGGTACCGCCGAAAAACTCATAGCTGTTGTCCTTTATTACGGCAACCTGGTCGCCGCCCCTACCGAGAGCCATTTCAAGAGCCTTTCTGGCATTTGCTTCACAGGCACGAATACCCTTACAGCCTCGGCAGAGTCCCACAGAGATTGTTGCGGTATGATTGTTGACGCTTATTGATCTTATACTCTTTAAGACGGGGAACTTTGCCTCCGTCATTTTTTCAACATCTGATTCTCTGAAGAAAATTATGTATCGGTTAGTTCCTACTTTTTTATACAGAGCACCAAACTCTGCCGCCCATTTTTGCAGGATAGACTCAACAGTAAGAACAACCTCTGAATACACCTCGTCTGTTTCGTTTATGAAATCATCAGCATTGTCAAAGGCTATCACAGCAACACAGGGCAGGGTTGACTGATATTCACGAAGCATAGTCTTGAAGTAGGTATTATCAAAAAAATGACATACAGCACCGCTGCCGGTTGACACGCAAAATACGGTGTATTCTCTGCCGTCAACCGCAACATCAACTCCCTCTCCCTCACGCAGAAGATCGACATCGACATTAGAGAGATACGCAGAAATATCCTCTCCCTGAGGGTCTCTGCCTGTACACAGTATTTTTTTAAAACGAGAGTTGCACCATACAATATCTCCTTTTTTGCCGCAAACTACTATTGGATATTTATATTTTTCAAGGAAATCGGGAGAAATCCCCTTAAGCTTTTCCGCTGTAGTTTGAACTGTTTTGGAAATGTACCTTCTGAATCCCAGCGACATAGCAAAAACAACCGAACACGCCGCTAAGCTTATGCCTAACTCAACATAACACAGCACAATGTTATGGCTGTAGGTTGAAAACGCCATAAGAAGCATAACCAAGGCGAAAATAATATACCAAGGAGTCAGCATCCAATGCTTTCTTTTCATAATAAACCTCTCAAAAAGCTTTAGCCGTTAGTTATACGGTATATCCTATACCTCCTGTAAAATCGGAAGGATCATAGGAGCACGACGGGTACGCTGTGAAATAAGCTTAGCCACCTCGTCCTTTATACGGTTCTTAATAATTCCCCACTCGTGAACACTGTTTTCCGCAAATTCTTCAAGAATGGAGAGTGAAAGCTTTCTAACCTCATCAAGCAGGCCTTCGCTTTCACGAACATATACAAAACCTCTTGATACAATATCGGGGCCGCTTATTACATGGCCGTCATAAACATCGAGGGACGCAACAATTATAATAAGTCCGTCCTGACCGAGATGCTTACGGTCACGCAAAACTATGCTTCCGACATCGCCTACTCCGAGGCCGTCAACAAACACCTTGCCTGCCTGAACGGGGGCAAGTTCCTTCATATATCTATCATTGATTTCAACAACACTGCCTACATCTCCGATAAAAATATTTTTTCTTTCCATGCCCAAGTACTCTGCAAGCTCAGCGTGTTTTCTGAGATGCTTTTGCTCGCCGTGTACGGGAATAAAGTACTTAGGTCGGACAAGCTTGTGAATAATCTTAAGCTCCTCCCGGCAGGCGTGACCCGAAACATGAACATCATACATTGACTCATATATTACCTTGCAGCCCTTCTTGAGAAGCTCATCAACAACATTGCCGACGGTTTTTTCGTTTCCGGGTATGGGATTAGCGGAAATAATTATAAAGTCGCCCTCACCCACCATAACCTTGCGGTGATCGGAATATGCCATTCTCGACAGGGCGCTCATAGGCTCGCCCTGACTGCCGGTAGTTACAAGCACAACCTGCTCCGGCGGATATTTGTCGAGCATATCTATATCAATGATAATATTTGCAGGAACATTAAGGTAACCGAGCCTGCCGGCAACATCCATATAGTTGACCATGCTTCTGCCCGAAAAAGCGACCTTTCTTTTGTATTTTTCGGCACAGTTAATAATCTGCTGAACACGGTTCACATTTGACGCAAAGGTAGCGATAATTATTCGGTAGTTTTCCGCCTGATTAAACAAAGCGTCAAGACTGTCCGATACATTGCGTTCGGTAGGCGTATAGCCCGGGCGTTCTGCATTTGTGCTTTCGGCAAGAAGAGCCAATACTCCGTTATCTCCTACCCGTGCAAAGCTTGACAGGTCAATCATATCACCGGTAATCGGGGTACAGTCAATTTTGAAATCTCCCGTATGAACAATAGTGCCTGCCGGCGTGTCTATTGCAAAGGCTACTGCGTCGGGTATGGAATGATTAACATGAATAAACCTTGCACTCATACAACCAAGCTTTACGGTATCTCCGGAATTCACTACATTCAGCCTGCATTTATTGAGCAAGCTGTGCTCCTTGAGCTTGTTTTCAACCAAGCCGATAGTAAGCGGTGTACCGTATATTGGTATATTCACCTTTGAGAGCAAAAATGGCAGACCCCCGATATGGTCCTCGTGACCGTGAGTAAGAATTATTCCCTTGATTCTTTCATAATTCTGCTCAATATATGAGAAGTCCGGTATTACAAGATCTACTCCGAGCATATCACCGTCGGGAAATGCCATTCCGCAGTCAATGATAATAATATCGTTTTCACACTCGATAAGGGTAATATTCTTGCCGATTTCATTAAGTCCTCCGAGAAAAGCAATTTTAACCGAAGGCTTTTGAGGTTTTGAATAAGTTTTTCTCTTGTAGTTTTTCCTTGTAGAAATGCCGCTTGCAGTATTCTTTTTTGCTGTTAAAGAGCCTTTTGCATTTTGCGTTGTGCCAGACTTCCTTGTGGATGAGTACCTTTTCTGCTTTGCAGTGTGATTATCGTTTCTGTTATTTGTACTCACAAATTTACCTCCATATCTTTTTTATTTCGTACCGACAGCCACTTAGCCGAAAAACAGAAGCAGAGTTTCGGCAGGATATCAGTATAGGTCAACAGCCGAAAATGTATGAGGTTCAGACGATCAACCCCACAAAGACTGTTGTTTATCTCTTATTTGCATCAAGCGTACAAATATATAATACTAAAACCTCAGGTATGCGTGTAGTGCTACTAACCCGATTGTAATTATTCATATTATTGTAACCCATAATAAAGGCAAATGTCAAGGTTTACATAAAATCTTGACAAAAGCATACAGAAATCTTGACAAAAGCATACGCAAATTTGCTTAGAAAATCCTGCACGGTATATACCCCGCTGTCACCTCGATAATATTGATATAAAATAAAATTCCCATTCTGCTGATATTATGCTCAGTTTAAGGTAAAATAATAGCTAAGGAAACACTGAATAAATCACGCTGAAGGCTGTTTGCGCATCTTGCTTGCATATTTTTCGCCGGTTTACCCAAAAAATCCTCGTAATGCGTCAGCATTACTGCGGTTTGTTTGTGCAACCTGACAAAAAATCTGGCTGCACAATATGCACAAACGATTTAATCAGTGTTTCCTTAAATAATGGTTGCAATTATTGACAGGGAGTATTATAATGTTATGAGGACAACTTTTAAGGAGAATTTGCTTGAAACAGGTTGAAATATTTACCGACGGTGCTTGCAGCGGAAATCCCGGTCCGGGAGGCTGGGGTGCTGTTTTAAGGTATAACGGACACGAAAAAGAGCTTTCTGGAGGAGAGGCGAATACTACCAACAACCGTATGGAGCTTTCCGCCGTTATCAATGCGCTTGCTGCCTTGAAAGAGCCGTGCAAGGTCACGCTGTACAGCGATTCTCAGTATGTTTGCAATGCACTGAAGCTTGGCTGGGCTAAAAAGTGGAAAGCAAACGGATGGATGCGCAATAAAAAAGAGCCGGCTCTTAATCCGGAGCTTTGGGAAAGACTGCTTGAGCTTTGCGATATCCACAGTGTTGATGTTGTCTGGGTTAAGGGTCATGCCGGTCATCCAGAGAATGAAAGGTGCGACCGTCTCGCTGTTGCACAGTCACAGCATTATGCATAACTTTTACGAAGGTGATATATATGAGAAACATTTACGCCGACAATTCGGCAACTACCGCTATTTCTCCTCAGGTGCTTGAAAAAATGATGCCCTGCCTGACTGAGTTTTACGGAAATCCGTCAAGCCTATATCGCATTGGCGGAAAAGCAAAAGAAATTGTCGAAAACGCAAGGGAAAACATTGCAAAAAACCTCGGTGCTGCTTTTGCAAACGAGATTTTCTTTACATCAGGCGGAAGCGAATCCGATAACTGGGCATTGAAAGGCGTCTGCCACGCATTAAAAGCTAAGGGCAAAAACCACATAATTACTTCAAAATTTGAGCACCACGCAATTTTGCATACCTGTCAGTCACTTGAAAAGGAAGGCTTTGAGGTTACCTACCTCGATGTATACGAAAACGGTATTGTTCGTGTTGAAGATGTTGAGAACGCTATCCGTGATAACACCGCAATCGTTTCCATTATGTATGCAAACAATGAAATCGGCACAATTCAGCCGATTGCCGAAATCGGAGCAGTGTGCAAAAAACACAAAGTGCTTTTTCACACCGACGCCGTACAGGCAGCCGGCTATGTCAAAATCAATGTTGTGGAACAAAACATCGACTTGCTTTCCATGACTGCTCACAAAATTCACGGCCCTAAGGGCTGCGGTCTTTTGTATGTAAGACGGGGAGTTAAGATTGACAACCTCATTGACGGCGGCGCACAGGAAAGAAACAGACGGGCAGGCACCGAAAATGTTGCAGGAATCGTGGGACTTGACGCAGCACTTCAGCTTGCAGTCGATACAATGGACAGGCGTAACGCTAAGCTCACCAAAATGCGTGACAGACTTATTGACGGTCTGCTTAAAATTGAGCGTTCACGGCTCAACGGGGACAGAGAAAAGAGACTCCCCGGCAATGTCAATATGTGCTTTGAGGGCATCGAGGGAGAAAGCTTATTGTTAAGGCTTGATCTTTGCGGTATTTCCGCTTCTTCGGGTTCAGCTTGTACATCCGGCAGTCTTGACCCCAGCCATGTGCTGCTGGCGATAGGTCTTCCCCATGAAATCGCCCACGGCAGTATGCGTCTTTCATTCTCCGACGAGAACACAGAGGAGGATATCGACTATATTCTCGAAAAGGTACCTGAGATTGTCAGCTATCTTAGGGCGATGTCACCGCTTTGGGAAGCAATCAAAAAGCGTGAAGCAGAGGAAAACAACTAAGCGTTGCAATTAATAATAAAACGGAGGTATAGATATTATGGCATATTCCGAAAAGGTAATGGATCACTTTGCTAATCCCCGTAATGTCGGTGAAATTGAAAATGCCGACGGAATCGGAGAGGTTGGAAACTCAAAGTGCGGAGATATTATGAAAATGTACATCAAGGTTGAGAACGATGTAATTACCGAGGTTAAGTTTAAGACCTTTGGCTGCGGCGCTGCTATTGCAACAAGCAGTATGGCAACCGAGATGATAAAGGGCAAGTCAATAAACGACGCTCTCAAGCTAACAAACAAGGCTGTTATGGAGGCACTTGACGGTCTTCCGCCCGTAAAGGTGCATTGTTCCGTTCTTGCCGAACAGGCAATTAAGGCTGCAATATCCGACTATTACACAAGAAAGGGCATTGACCCCGAGCCTTTCGTGGGCAAAATTCCCGATTGTGACGAGTGCGGCTGTCACTGATAAATACACATTTATAATCCCGATTGACTTCAAATGAAAGCAGTCGGGATTTTTCTTTTTCGGAAATTACTGGTAAACAGCAGGACAGAAATTGCGCCTCTTAACAGAAAGTTAAGAAAAAAAGAGAATGTCTCGATACGCAATCTGCGTATCGAGACACTCGACTGGTCGGAGTGACAGGATTTGAACCTGCGACATCCTGCTCCCAAAGCAGGCGCGCTACCAACTGCGCTACACCCCGAAATATTATTTTTCTCTTTTAGAAATTACAAGGTTAAATCAAGCTGCTGTTCCTGCAACAGCTTAATTATTATACATTATTCATTAAAGATTGTCAACTCAATTTTATTCTGGTAAAAAGACAATATAGATCTGTAAGGCTGATTAGAATAATTTGTTGTTCTGAGCAAAATAAATCAAGCGAATGACTTCTCTTTGTGGTATAATGACATCAGTAAGTTAAAAGGAGATACTGCGGTGAACGAGTGGTATAAAAACATTCAGATAATTGTTGACGAGATAGACGATTGTATCAGGCAAAACGGTGATGAAAAAATCACGCTGAGTCGTCTTGCCTTAATTTTGGGCTATTCTGAATTCTATGTGTCGAGAAAATTCAAAGAAATTTCCGGACTGAATCTCAGAGATTATCTGCGTAACAGAAAGCTTGCCTTTGCTTTGAAAGAAATCCGTGACACAAATATCGGAATTATTGACATTGCCTTAAAATACGGCTTTTCGTCTCACGAAGCCTTTACCCGTTCATTTAAGGGTGCATACGGAATTACCCCAAGTGAATACCGTCAAAATCCGGTACCCGTTGTACTGCGAACCGTTATTAAACCTTTTGACTGCTATTTATTAGGAATAGGAGGAACAGGTATGGCAAATTTGACAGAGGATGTAAAAATTTATTTTGTTACAATTCCTGCCCACAGATTTTTACACATAAGAAATTACGAAAGTATCGGCTATTGGGATTTTTGGCAAAAGCAGAGTGTTATTCCGGGTCAGGACTGTGAAACTATCTGCGGTTTACTCGACAGCATTAAGGGTAAATTAGATGATGCCGGCGGAAACGGGGCGGACAGCGGCAGCGGTCAGCTTATGGCGTTCATAAACGAGCCAAACGGCAGGATTTGCAGCTGGGGAATTCCCCTTGCAGAAGCCTACGGTGTGCGCCTGCCTGCCGATTATGACGGAGAGGTTCCGCCGCAGATGCAGATTATGGATGTGCCCGAGGGCGAGTATATCGTCTTTGAACACGGACCTTTTGACTTTGAAACCGAAAACAGCTGTGTGGAGGAAAAAATTGAAAAGGCAATGAAGGATTTTGATTACGCTGAGTCCGGATATTGCCTTGATACAACACAGGGCAGGGTGTTTTATTTTTACCATGACTGCAATAGGTTTTGGAAGTATGTCAGACCGGTAAAAAAAGTTTAAATCAGTGAATGGACAGAAAACAGGGCGGGTCAGCTTGAATTGTGACCTGCCCTGTGTCTGTGTTGTAATAAATGTGTATGCTAAATTACGAGGATTTTTTGGAAAACCGGTGAAAAATATGCAATCAAAATGTGCAAACAGCTTTCAGCGTGATTTATTCAGTGTTTCCTTAACCCATTACGCTGCTGTCAAGTGTATCTACCAGCTTGGCAAGATACTTCTGTATCAATGTTGCATTGTTGATATCAATATTGGCTCCATTGTCTCCCACAATAGCGTTGCTTAGCTGAATCGGAGTTAATTCGCTTTTCTTTGCTAACCATTTCATAATCAGCGTAGCGTCTGAAACAGTAACAATTCCGTCCAAATCTACATCGCCTGCAATGAATATGCCGTAGTCAAAGGTCCTTCCGTCCATCAAGGGAGGATTTTTTTCAATATCAACAAAATTAAATCCGTACCTTCCGGCAAACTCCTCTGCAACAGTTGAGCAATATCCGTTTACTGTAAAATCGGGAATGTACACCGGTCTATAATCCAGTTGAGATTTACTTGTGAAAGCAAATGCATCGTCTCCTATCTCCTCAACCCCCTTGCCCAATGTTACACCGGTGAATGTACAGCCGGCAAAGGCAATGTATCCTATTGTCTTTAGGCTGTCAGGCATTGTCGGGGCGAGTAAACTGACACACCTTACAAATGCTTCGTCTGAAATACTTTCAAGTCCTTCCGGGAAGCTGATATCGGAAAGACTTTCACAATCCATAAATGCAGCCGAACCTATCTTTTTAAGAGAATTAGGAAGAATAACCGACTCAAGTCTTTTGCATTGCGAAAAAGCCGCTGAAGAGATTGTTTCAACGCCCTCGCAGAGCGTTACCTTTTCCAGAGAATAAACCGAAGAAAATGTTTGCGGGCTGATATCTTTTATTACTCCCGGAACGGTAACAGATTTTATATTGCCGTTCTCTGCTATCGAACTGTTGAACTCTTCATCAAATCCGACTACATCTTTACCGTTTAGACTTGAAGGGATAACAATATCAGAGTCATTTCCCGTATACCCGGTCAGATAAAGCTTTCGGGTTTTCAAATCACCCTTTGCGGTAAAATCTTCTTCCGTTTTTGCATATGACACTTCTATATATGCGTTGCTGTCTATGTCAGTAACCTTGTATTTGTTATCGGCAACCTTTTCAACTTTTGAGTTGTAGGGATTTAGCGAGGATATTTTTGCTGTAAATCCTTCTATGAAGAATTCGTTATTATTAAAAGACAGTATATGAGACTCCTTTGAACCAAAGTCGGCAGGAAATGCGCTTACCTCCGCCTGATGATTGTTTGTAACCAAATTAAAGGAATAAAGCTCCACATTGGAATATGAACAGCTGCTGTCTATTTCAGCTATTCCTCCGCCAAAATATATGCCGGCACCATATTCACCGTATATTTTAGTGTTCACAACACAACAGCCATTGGCAACAACATTGTATTGGTTGGAAGAAATTGCCCCGGCATAAGCACCAGAACTAATCTGTGCATTTTCAATTTTGCAGTTAGTGAACTTAGTATCTGTACATTTTCCTGCTAATAACTGGGCGTTGTCGTTTGATTCTGCAACACAGTCGGACAGTGTGAGATTTTTAATTTCAGCACCCTCAAGTGTAGTAAATACTCCCACAAATTCACTGTAATTGTTACCTAAGGTGAAATTGGATATTCTGTGGTTGTTTCCGTCAAACACACCGCTGAAGCTCATTTTACCGAGCAGCGGCGGAAGCTCTTTTCCTTCAAGGTCAAGGTCTGTATTCAGGCTGATAAGCTTTATATCCGAAACATTGAAAGATGAGGCATTATTGCTTAATTCGTAGTAATCCTCTATTGAATTAATCTCAATTTTTGCCGAAGAAAGTTTATAAATACTGCTGTCGAGCATATAGTAAGCATTGTTGACCTGAGCTTGTGTAGCGGACTCGTTGTCAACAACCCTTTGGGCATTTTCGCATTGCTGCTTTATTTCATCGGAAATTTCCTTGTCTATGGTATCAAGGTTTATCAACTCTGCACTTTCAATTAATGAAATCAGCTTTGTTTTGTCTGCAATTCCGGAGGCGTTTGAGGTAAACACCTTAATTGAAGCAAATCCGTCCTCCGTATTACTTGCGTCCTGCCAAGTGTTGTCAGGATGCTTTACAAAGCTCAGTCCCGGTTGTTCGTTTTCTCTGTTTTGTGACAGATTAATAAACATTTCGCTGCCTTCGTTTGTTAGCGCAACGGAGAAAACATCGCCCTTTGCAAGAGAAATCCCCTTAGGACATTCAAACATATGGATACCTGCAAAATCAGCGGCTGCTTTGAATTCACAGATTTTTGAGCCGTCTGTGGGAGAAGAGAATCCGTTATTCAATTTAAATATCTCTACCTTTGCATTCAGTGCGCCTACAGATCTAAAGCCTATCTGCTTAATAACCTCATCGCTTTGAGCAGTGAATACATTAGCGGCACTGTCAAGATTTACGGAAAAATCCGCTACTCCCTGATTTTGATATATATTGTCAAATTCGTTGCTGTCCTGCATCTCAAACTGATAAAAATCGGTAATATCGGTTTCATATGACATCCAAAAATATCCTTCATAACCCTCGGCAGTACTGCAATTATTCTCTCCCCAGCTGTTCTTGCACAGCCATGCACCGTCGTTTTGCGGCTGCATAAGAGGATTGAATCTTTCCTTGCTGAAGCTGTCGTCCCAGCCGACTACAGCAACGAGGTGTCCCATTCCATAGTTGTCATCAATGGGAAAACCGTTGTCATAATAAGCCTGCATACCGTCAGTCATATAGGTGTTGCTGTTAAAGCAACCATACCGTAGTGCAACTGCGCCGTTATCAATGATTTTTCTCTTAATCAAATCTTCATCTTTGGAAAGATGATTAAATTCTTTCAGACGATAATCTGAATAAAACCTCAGGGAAGGCGAATAGCCGTTGTTCCATTGGCTATAGGGCAAAAGCTCCTCGGGATATGTTCCGTAGCCGCAGAAAAGACTGCTTGCCACAATGTCGGCGCTTCCGCCATTTGCTCCCTTTGCGAGGTCAGCTATATAGTCATAGGAAAAAATAGAATTTTTGTCAATAGAAGGGGTGTGAATATACCAGGAGTTGCCTGCCTCAGACAGATCAAGATTTGCATGGGGAGGATTTTCTATTCCT
>CALYYZ010000032.1 GCA_945607165.1 uncultured Ruminococcus sp.
ACAAGGTCTTGTAAGCAATATCCCGATTTTACAGTTCTTAACAAAAAGCTTTGTTCCTTGTATGGAGCCGATATTAATGCATCAGTTTTGAAGATCGGTGACCGTCAGGTTATCAGGCTCACGGCTTCCGGAATTGATGATCGCTATACTATTAACGGTGAGAGTGTGTCTCGGGAGCTTTCGGAGCTGTTGTGCAAAGTAATCTTTGAGCCGAATGTTTTAAATTGCAGCTTTAGCACAGAGGATGTTCAGCAGGAATCAAGACAACTTCTGGAATTGATTGATTCCGAATACAACGATAAAAGAACTTATGCAATTAATCAGATGATTGCTCAGATGTGTAAAGACGAAGCGTACGGAACCGGCCGATACGGTTCACCTGAAAACATCAAGTGCGTTACTCCGACCTCCTTGTACGAAGCATGGAACAGAATTCTTGAATTTGCAAACTTTGAGATTTTCTATATCGGCGATAGCTCCGCTGATAAAGCGTTGCAGGTCTTTTCGTCGGCATTTTGCGGCTTGAAACGAAATCCCGTTGAGCTTAAAAATCTTGTTGTACGCAGGGCGGAGGATTCTAAGCATATTGTTGAAGAGGCAGATGTTGTTCAGTCCAAGCTTGTGATGGGTTTTCGCACCGGCTGTGCCGTACCTGAAAAGTTTTCGACTGCTGTAAGGCTTATGTCTGCTGTGCTCGGCGGTACTGCAAATTCCAAGCTTTTTTGCAATGTTCGTGAAAAGCAGAGTCTTTGCTATTATTGCACATCGAGATATTTAAGCGATAAGGGTATTCTGATTGTTGACAGCGGAGTAGAATGTGATAATATAGATAAAACCGAGACTGCTGTCTTAAAGGAAATCGAAGATATGAAAAACGGCATAATAACGGATTTTGAAATTGAATCTGCAAAGCTTGCGGTGGTTAACTCCTTTTATTCATCAAATGATACTGTAAGCGGTATTGAAAGCTGGTATACTTCTCAAATTTTTGATAAATCATTTAAGTCAATAGAGGAATTATCTGAAGAAATTATGGCGATTACGAAAAGTCAGTTGGTCGAAGCTGCTCGAATGCTTACGCTGGATACTGTCTATGTTTTAAAGAGTAAATAAGGGGTGATGACTATGAATATTTCGGAAGTGAAATCTATCCTCGCAGGGGAGAGCTACTATAGAATCAATCATTCAAGCGGATTGCCGATATATGTGTATCCCAAAAAAGGATATAAATCTGCGTATGCGATATTCGGAACTCGTTATGGAAGTATTAACAATGTTTTTTCGGTTGACAGCGGAGAAAAGATTACTGTGCCCGATGGAATTGCTCATTACCTCGAACATAAATTGTTTGAGAGCGAGGACGGAGACGCCTTTGTTCGCTATGCTAAAACAGGAGCTAATGCAAACGCTTACACCAGCTTTGACAAAACCTGTTACCTTTTTTCCTGCACCGGAAAATTTGATGAAAGTCTGGAAATTTTGCTTGATTTTGTGCAATCCCCTTATTTTACTGCTAAAACAGTTGAAAAGGAGCAGGGGATAATCGGTCAGGAAATTAAGATGTATGATGATTCTCCTGATTGGCGAGTATTGTTTAATATGCTTGAAGCAATGTATGAGAATCATCCTGTTAAAATAGACATTGCCGGAACTGTTGAAAGTATTGCACAAATTACTGCCGAAAAGCTGTACGAAGTATATAATGTTTTTTATAACCTAAATAATATGGTTCTTTGTGTTGCAGGTAATGTAACTGTTGAACAGGTGATGAAAATTGCCGACAAAATGCTAAAGCCTTGTAAAAAGCATGAGATTCACTGCTATTTTCAGGACGAGCCTGACGGAGTATTAAAACCTTATGTTGAACAAAGCTTTCCCGTTTCAATCCCTTTGTTTAATCTTGGGTTCAAGGAAAAACCGGATTGCTGTATTACCGAAAAACAAAAAGCCTGCACCGATATTTTATTATCGATGCTCGCCTCACCGACAAGCACTCTTTACAGAAATCTTATGAATGAAGGACTTATAAACACTTCATTTTCATACGAACCGTTTGAGGGTCCGGGATTTTTCACGATTATCTTCAGCGGAGAATCCAGAGAGCCTCAAAAGACGGCAGACAGAATAAAAGAGTATATTTCGGATATGAAGAAAAACGGTCTTGACAAGGAAGACTTTGAGATTGCCAAGAAGGCAATTTACGGTGGTTCTGTTTCGGCTTTAAACTCTGTAAGTACGATAGGAAATTTATTAATTGACCATCATTTTAATGACAATGAAATATACACCTATCTTGATGAGGTTGCAAAGGCTCAATTCTCAGATGTAGAAGAAATGTTCAGTCATTTACTTGATGTTGACAACTGTACCCTGTCGGTTATCTCAGAAATCAAAGGAGAGTGATTTTATGGTATATCATGTATCCTTTCCCGGCTTGGGGATGGAATTTCAAATTAGCCCTGTTGCATTTTCAATAGGTAATTATCCAATATATTGGTACGGAATAATTATCGCATCAGGTCTTATTTTAGCTGTATGTTACGCTTGGCGTACTTCCCCGAGATATCAGGTGAATTTCAGTAAATTGATTAACTGTATACTCGTAGGTATGATAACGGGAATAGTCGGGGCAAGGTTGTATTTTTGTTTCTTTAAATGGTCCTATTACAGTCAGAATCCGATAGAGATATTATATATAAATAACGGCGGACTTGCTATCTACGGCGGAATAATCGGTGCTCTCGCAGGCGGACTTACTGTAGCCAAGATTCAAAAAATGAAGCTTCTTCCTATTCTTGATGTAGCAATGCTCGGATTTTTGATAGGGCAGGGCATAGGAAGATGGGGTAACTTTATGAATCAGGAAGCGTTCGGTACAGTTACCGATCTTCCGTGGCGTATGGTGAGTGAAGGGACGAGCATGGAGGCTGTACATCCATGCTTCCTCTATGAATCGCTTTGGTGTCTGCTTGGATTTGTATTGATTCATTTTTACGGAAAATACAAGCAGAAATATGCAGGTCAGCTGTTCTTTATGTATCTTGTATGGTATGGCTTTGAGAGAATGTTAGTGGAGGGACTCAGGACTGACAGCCTTTATTTGCCTTTCCAACTCTTCGGACAGAATATCAGAGTATCTCAGATGCTCTCGTTTTTTATAATGATTGCAGGTATTATTCTGTTGATTGTTTTCAGAAATAAGGAGGATTCATTTTATGCAGATTATAGACGGAAAAAAGGTATCGGCACAGGTAAAAGAGCTGGTAAGACAACAAACGCTTGAGCTAAAAGAAAAACACTCCATTACACCGGGGCTTGCAGTTGTTATAGTGGGCGATGACCCGGCTTCAAGAGTATATGTTAATAACAAGAAAAAGGCTTGTGAAGCAGTCGGCTTTATGTCTGAGGAATATGCACTTCCAGAACACACTTCGCAGGAGGAACTGTTAAATCTTGTAAATACTCTTAACAAAAGAGATGACATAAACGGTATTTTAGTTCAGCTTCCATTGCCTAAGCACCTTGATGATAAAGCTGTGATAGAGGCAATAGATCCTAAGAAGGATGTTGACGCTTTCCATGCGGTGAATGTAGGAAAAATAATGCTCGGTGAATATGACTTTTTACCCTGTACTCCTGCCGGAGTAATGGAGATGCTTCATTCCTATAATATTGAGGTTTCGGGTAAGAATTGTGTTGTAATCGGAAGAAGCAACATAGTAGGCAAGCCGATGGCAATGCTTTTGCTACACGAAAACGGAACTGTTACCATATGTCATAGCCGTACAAGAAATCTTGCCGAAGCTTGCGCTCAGGCTGATATTCTTGTTGCCGCTGTCGGTATACCAAAGTTTGTAAAAGCTCATATGGTAAAAGAAGGTGCTGTAGTAATTGATGTTGGAATGGACAGGGATGAAAACGGCAAGCTTTGCGGAGATGTAGACTTTGAAAATGTTAAGGATAAATGTTCATTTATTACGCCTGTACCCGGCGGCGTAGGTCCAATGACCATCGCTACCCTGATGAAAAACACCTTAAAGGCTGCGAAACTTCAAAATAATGTAAAATAATCTGTAAAATTCGTTGACATTCCATTTTCTTTGTGATATAGTATATAAGCCGCATATTGTGGGTTAAAGTGATTTATCCACCCACCATAGCGAGACTATAATAAAGGATGGTACTAAGATGTACGCAGTTATTCAGACAGGCGGAAAGCAGTACAAGGTAACAAATGATGAAGTTATCTTTGTAGAAAAGCTCAATGCCGAGGCTCAGGATACAGTAACATTTGATGTTGTTGCAGTCGGCACAGACGAAGGCATCAAGGTTGGTACTCCGTTTGTTGAGGGTGCAAAGGTTACTGCTGAGGTTTTAAAGAACGGAAAGGGCAAAAAGATCAGAGTTTCCACTTATAAGCCCAAAAAAGGCGAGAAGAGAACTATTGGTCACAGACAGCCTTACACTCAGGTTAAGATTACTTCAATCGAAGCCTAAGTTATGATTACGGTAACATTTTCATTTAATAAAGCTGATTGCGTTGGCTTTTGTATAAGCGGACATTCCGGCTACTCTGAACAGGGGAGTGATATTGTCTGTTCTGCAGTAAGTTCGGCTGCGTATATGGCTGTAAATACAATTACCGAGATTTTGCATATTAATCCAAAGGTTGCCGTGAAAGACGGATTTCTCAGCATAGCTCTGACTAATTCGGAAGCAGAAAAAGCCTCTGTAATTTTAGACGGCTTTGCGCTTCATATCACTGCTCTTTGCGAGCAGTACCCAGACTATATAATTGTAAATAATTCGGAGGTGTAAGGTAATGCTAAAGATAAATATTCAGTTATTCGCTCATAAAAAAGGTATGGGTTCAACAAAGAACGGTCGTGACAGTGAGTCAAAGCGTCTCGGTGTTAAGCGTGCTGACGGTCAGAAGGTTCTTGCAGGAAACATCCTTGTAAAGCAGAGAGGCACACACATTCATCCCGGTGTGAATGTTGGCATCGGTTCTGACGACACTCTTTTTGCAAAGGTAGACGGTGTTGTTAGATTTGAGCGTGTCGGCAAAGACAGAAAGCGCGCAAGTGTTTATCCTGTTGAGCAGTAAGAACAGTGCATTTAGGGTGGATGATATCCACCCTTTTTACTTTATAAGTAACTGCTCGTAAATTATTAGGCACAACAAATTTGATAATCTCATTATGTTTGACTAAATTGCGTGTCAAGGTACTCGCCTTTATAATAAAATATTATGTTCTGATTATATTTTAGATTTTCCATCAAATAATATATAGTAAATAATTATTACGGAGTTAATTATGTTTGTAGATACAGCCAAAATAAAAATTAAGGCAGGAGACGGTGGAGACGGAGCCGTTTCATTTCACCGTGAAAAATATGTTGCAGCAGGAGGCCCGGACGGCGGAGACGGCGGAAGGGGAGGAAATATTGTTTTTGTTGCTGATTCCAACCTCTCTACACTTGCAGATTTCAGATATAAACGCAAGTATTTTGCTCAGAAGGGCGAGAATGGCAAAGGTGGCAGATGCAGAGGACGAAATGCTGACGATTTAATCATAAGAGTCCCTGTAGGAACGCTTGTCAAGGAGGAAAGTACAGGAAGAATACTTGCCGATGTTTCTTCAAAAGAACCTTATATTGTTGCAAGAGGCGGTAAAGGCGGTTGGGGCAATCCTCATTTTGCAACACCCGTAAGGCAGGTTCCGAGATTTGCAAAGCCCGGACTTCCCGGCGAGGAGTTTGATGTTATTCTTGAACTAAAGCTTCTTGCCGATGTGGGATTGGTCGGATTCCCTAATGTAGGTAAAAGTACACTGGTTTCTGTTGTATCACAGGCAAAGCCTGAGATTGCAAATTATCACTTTACCACAATTACTCCTGTTCTCGGGGTTGTGTCAATGGGTGAGGGAAGTTCATTTGTAATGGCTGATATTCCCGGATTAATTGAGGGCGCCTGGCAAGGAACCGGTCTCGGTCATCAATTTCTCCGCCATGTCGAGCGTTGCAGAATGTTGGTTCATATCGTTGATGTTTCGGGTAGCGAGGGCAGAGATCCTATTGAAGATTTTGACACAATTAATTCGGAACTTGAGAAGTTTAATCCCGAACTTGCTCAAAGACCTATGATAGTAGCCGGCAACAAATGTGATATGGCTGATGATGAGCAAATTGATAGATTCAAAAAATATGTTGAGGACAAAGGTTTTGTATTTTTCCCGATAATGGCGGCAATCCGCTATGATGTTGACCCGATGCTCAAAAAAATACAAGAGATGCTTTCAAAGCTTCCGCCGATAACACGCTATGAAGCGGAACCGGCTCCTGTGGTCGGAATAGAGGACTTTGATGACCATTCGGTAACTATCAAAAATGTTAACGGTATATATACGGTTGAAGCAGATTGGCTGCTACAGGTTATGCGCGGGATTAATTTTGACGATTACGAGAGCTTAAATTATTTTCAGAAAGTCCTAATCAACGGCGGCGTTATTGAAGCACTGCGTAAAAAGGGCTGCAATGACGGTGACACTGTTTCAATTTATGATGTTGAATTTGATTTTATGGACTGACAGCAATGGTGACTAATAATGGAAAATGTACAAACTAAACACTGCAAGGCTGATGAGCTTTCACCGCTGACGCTTGCTTTTGTAGGTGACGGGGTATACGATTTATTGGTGCGTGACTACCTTGTAAATCAAGCAAATAGACCTGTAGGAGAACTCAATAAGCTAAAGGTTTCTCTTGTTAATTGTAAAAGTCAGGCGATATTTGCCAAGCTTTTAATTCCAAAGCTTACAGAGAAAGAATTGTCTGTATATAAAAGAGGCAGAAACGCAGCTCCTAAATGTATTCCGAAAAACGGCTCGATTGCCGATTATCACAGTGCAACAGGGCTTGAGGCTTTGTTCGGTTATTTACATATCAGCAAAAACAGCAAAAGAGCAGAAGAGCTGTTTGCCCTGATAGTAAATGAAACACTGAATAAATCACAATAAAAGTTGTTTGCACATATGGAGAATATGCACAAACGATTTAATCAGTGTTTCCTGAACTCTGTTTATCTTACAGGTGATAATTAGTGAAAAGAGCAAATAGCCCCGCAATACACCCGAATAACAGAAGATTTGCAGCTTCCGTAATAGATTATCTGACAATAGCCGCAGGAACATTAATTTACGCATTGTCTGTGGTTGTTTTTACTGCTCCTAACAATATTGCACCGGGAGGAATGACCGGAATAGCTACAATGTTGAATTATGTGTTCGGCATACCTATCGGTACAGTAATTTTTGTATTGAATATACCGCTGTTTATATGGGGAGCCAAAGAAAACGGCATGGGATTTCTTGCAAAAACAATTTCGGGTACTGCCTTTCTATCGGTATTTATTGATGTTTCAACGCCTTTTTTACCTGTTTACACAGGCGACACAATGCTTGCTTCAATATTCGGCGGAATTCTGTGCGGAATAGGAATGGGACTTGTGTTCTACAGAGGCGGTTCTACGGGCGGAACAGATATCATTGCAATTAATTTACACAAATATTTTCCTTTTGTATCTACAGGTAATATTATTTTAATAACCGATGTTGTTATTTTGGCAATGGTTTATTTTGTATATGGCAGCATAGAAAGCGTTTTGTATGCTGCTATCGCAATTTTTGTAAGTATTAAGGTTATAGATACATTTTCCTACGGTACATCAAGAGGAAACGGAAAGCTTATCTTCATAATAACCAAATGCTCTGAAGAAATCAGCAAAGAAATAATGACGCATATCGACAGAGGTGTTACTCTTCTTGAAGGAGAGGGAGCATACAGCGGCGAAAAAAAGAGAATTGTGATGTGTGCGGTTCGTCCCCAACAAGTATATAAGATACAAAACACAGTCAAAATAATCGATCCGAATGCCTTTATTATTGTAACCACAGCCGGAAGTATAAAAGGCAAAGGCTTCGCCCAAAAGGATGAGACAAAACTATAGAGGAGTTTATTATGAAGATATTAGTACTAAACGGCAGTCCAAAGAAAAACAGCGACACAATGCGCCTGACAAACGCTTTTTTAGAAGGCTTAAAACAGGATAACGATAATAGTGTTGAGATTATAAATGTTATAGAAAAAGAAATAAAGCCTTGTCTGGGTTGTTTTGCTTGTTGGAAAATTCAAAACGGTAAGTGCGTTCAAAACGACGATCAGAACGCAATTCTCAGCAAGATTATAGAATCTGATATTATTGTTTGGAGCTTTCCGCTTTACTGCTACAGTATGCCTTCGCACATTAAGGCTGTTATTGACAGAATAATTCCTCTTTCTAAAATGTCTATGAAGGAAGAAAACGGAATTGTTCGCCACGATACCGTCATAGATTTATCTGCAAAACGCTATGTTGTAATCTCAGGTTGTGGTTTCCCGAATTGGAGCGGAAATTTTGATGGATTAAGAATTCAGTGCAATAATATGTTTGGAAATAATTTAACAATGATTTGCGTTCCCGAAACGCCTATGCTTAATGTTCCGGAAGCTGCGCCGTTGACTACCCCCTTGCTCGAAAAATTCGTTAGTGCAGGTGAGGAATACGCTGAAAATCTTTGCTTGGCGGGAGACACAATCACCTCACTTGAAACTCCTATGCTTCCAAATGAGGTATACATACAAATTGTCAACCAAAATTCATAGGATTGTTTATAAAACTATAATTCAAAAAATTAAAGCTGATAAACCTTTTCTGTGTTTATCAGCTTTAGAATTATACCAAAGTTTTTTGAAATAAGTTGTCTACTGCTAAAAACAGCTACATTATTACTACGGCTTGTTTTTGCAGGGAATCATATCTGTTTTTAAAAATATTCTTGTCATAATATTTCAAGTCTCCGTAAATTGGATCTGCTACCACCACTGATGTATCATCATATCCTACCATAACCATACAATGTTCAGGAGTAAACCAAGTTAAATCCTCTCCGTTTACATTCCAAGTAACACTATAGTAACCCTCTTTACAATCTTGTGTTCCCCAAATAATTACCGGAATATTAGAATCAATATATGTGAATAGCTCTTCAAGTTCTTTGTTAACGAGGTTATATGCTTTAAGGTTAACATTGTGGGCAACCAAATACTTATTTGCGGTTTCTACGACAACCGGTGAGTAACATCCATATGAGTTATTGTCTCTGGGATCACCTACAAATGCCTTACGAAAATCAACAGTACCAACCTGGCCTTTTTTAAGGTAATTATCAGCTATATCACATTTATCAGAGTTTAAATTATAATAATTTAATACCATAGATAGAGAAGTCATTTCACACCCGGTGGGTAGTTCAGGGTACTGGCTGATTGGTTTTAAGGGTATTATATTATCGGCTGAAATATTTTGTTGGGATGTATTATCTGTAACTGCGATTGTCGACGAGGTTATAGGTAAAGTGGTTGGATTCATTTTATCGGTCGAAGGCTGAATAGTATTTTGTTTTTCAATCGGTTTAGTTGTAAACGGAGTTGTTTTTTCGTCAGCACTGTCAGTGTTGTCTTTGTTTGATTCACATGAATAACATCCAAAAAATACGATAGAAATAATTGCGACGATGCAACATACTATATTAATTGCTTTTTTCATAATATTGTCCTTTATACATTATGATATCCCGTAATTAAGGGGGGCATTTTTATCAGAAGAAAAATAATCCTTCAGTACATAACCATATTTATCCTGATACTTTACATAATAGAATTCGCCGGATGATGAAATATATTTCACGGAATCTCTGCAATATATCTTTTTTATCTCATCACTGCTTCTTGAAGGAGATTTCCGTAAGGTTGCGTACTCACTTGCTCGGCAATATAAGGTTTCAGTTGAATCTTCGTCGACATTACCTGTGCCGTAATTAAGTGGGGCAGAGGGATTAGTGGAAAAGAAGTCTTTCAGTACATACCCTTTTTTTCCGCTATATTCAACATAATAGAATTCTCCGGATGAAGAAATATATTTCACAGAATCCCTGCAATAAATCTTTTTTATCTCATCACTGCTTCTTGATGGGGATTTTCGAAGGGTTGCGTATTCGTTTGCTCTGCAATATAGAATTTGGGTAGAATTGTCATCAATATCTCCCGAACTGTAGTTAAGAGGAGCAGATGAATTAGTAGAAAAGAAATCCTTCAATACATATCCTTTTTTTCCTAAATATTCAACATAATAAAATTCGTCATATGTACTTAGCCATTTTACAGCTTCTCTACTCTTTATCTTAGCCAATTCTTTTCCGTTTCTTGAGTTGGTTTCTCTTAGAGTAGCATAATCACTTGCGCAGCAATAAAGATATTCATTAACATCAGAAGAAATATTAGCTTTTTGGCTTTCTTCTGCAACATATATTGTAACAGTGTCCTGATCAGTTAATCGTGTTCCTTTTATTTCAGATTGCCTAATTACAAATCCTTTATTAACTTCGTTGCTTTGCTCATAGACTATTTCATAATTAATTCCTGCGTTTCGCAGTTCCTTTTTTGCATCTTCAATCTTTATTCCTTCAACATCAGGCATAATTATTTCATCTGTCGTCGTTGATGTCTCACTGCTTTTGACTGATGAAGCTGAGTTGTTATTATAAATATTGATGAATATAAATGTGCTCGCAGATACTATAATCAAAAGGCCAATCAATATAGAAATAGCTATAATAATTGTTTTGTTATTATTTTGGGCATTATTTTTTGTTGATGTATCGTGTTTATACTGGTCGCCATAGTATTTACTATTTTGGTTTAGATTGTTATTAAAATCATACTCATTAGCTTGCCCGTTGAATAAATTATTATTTTTATTATCAGCTACTTGTGTTATGTCTAATGCTTTAGTATCATAAATGTGTTTTCTAACATTCTGAGTCTTTTCAAAATCTAAAGAGTCTAACGGCTTTCCACACTGTATGCAAAAATCCGCGCCCTCGGTACATTCAAATCCGCAATTTTTACACTTCATAATTGTTCATCCTTTTATCAAAATAATTATTATAATTATTATACAAGAGATTTACAGCACCCCATATAAATCCTCTAAAGCTTCGCCGACTGTTTCCTTGTCTTGTGTCAAAAGTCCGAGCATAGTTTTATACACGGCTGACGGATTGTCAAAAAAGGCTTTTTCCATTCTGTTTGCCTGTTCTAAATCGGGAGCATAAAGAGAGAACTCAAACAAGTCCATGTCGCCCCCAAGCATACGGCAGTTAAAAACATAGCCGTTATCGGTTTTATATATTTTTGTTTTGTTTTCTCTGCGTTTTTTCTTTTCGGCAAGGAGCTTTATTGCACACTTATAGGTTTTTTCTCTGACCGTATATGACAAAGAGGTTTCAAGCTGATTTGCAATAACAATCCCTCTTTCGGAGAGATTATAAGTTTGTTCGCCGTCTAATACACCGCTTTCAATCAGGTTGCCGTTTTTTATCAAATCATCAAACGCTGCACATGTTTCAAAAAAGTTTGCTATATTATCATTAACAATGGATTCTACCACGGTATTTTTAGACATTGATTCCTTTACACAGTGTATGAGATAGCAAATTAAAGTTTTTATTTCGTCCTTATTTCGGATACCGCCGAGGGCAATACCTTCATCAAATGTATCAAAAGTCATAATATCACCTATTATTCACTCTAACAATTTTGTCATAGATTATTTGAATTTATTTTTGTATATTATATCATATTAAGAGTAAATTGTGAAGATTAATTTTTGTAATTGACTATTATTATGCGTTATGCTAAAATGATTCTGTAAGGAGGTGTTTTTGTGGATATATTGGTACAATATATGCCGTTTATTTGGATAGGCTTTGCAGTACTTATGGTA
>CALYYZ010000033.1 GCA_945607165.1 uncultured Ruminococcus sp.
TTATGGATCGTTCAATCCTCGAAGGAGATCCCCAGTGTATAATTGAAGCAATGGCTATTGCCGGCTACGCAATAGGTGCACATCACGGCTTTGTGTATATCAGAGCTGAGTATCCCATAGCTGTACAGCGTTTGAGCAAGGCTATTGATCAGGCAAGAGAATACGGCTTCCTCGGAAAAGACATTTTCGGTTCCGGCTTTGATTTTGATATGGAAATCCGTCTCGGTGCCGGTGCTTTCGTGTGCGGTGAGGAAACTGCTCTTATGACTTCCATCGAGGGCAACCGTGGTGAGCCCCGTCCAAGACCTCCTTTCCCTGCAATAAAAGGTTTGTTCGGAAAGCCTACCGTTCTTAATAATGTTGAAACCTACGCTAATATAGCTCAGATTATTCTCAACGGAAGCAAGTGGTTTACCTCAATGGGTACTCCTAACAGCCCGGGTACAAAGGTATTTGCCCTCGGTGGAAAAATCACCAATGTCGGTCTTGTTGAAATCCCAATGGGTACTACCTTGCGTGAAATTGTTGAAGAAATCGGCGGCGGTATTCCAAACGGCAAGAAATTCAAGGCTGCACAAACAGGTGGTCCCTCCGGCGGCTGTATCCCCGCACTTCACATTGATACTCCCATTGACTACGACAGCCTTCTTGCTCTCGGCTCAATGATGGGTTCCGGCGGTATGATTATCCTTGATGAAGATACCTGTATGGTTGACATCTCCAAGTTCTATCTTGAGTTCACTGTGGATGAGAGCTGCGGAAAGTGTACTCCCTGCCGTGTAGGAACAAGAAGACTTCTGCAATTCCTCGATAAGATTACATCCGGTAAGGGTGAGCTTGAGGATCTTGAGAAGATTGAGGAGCTTGCTCATCATATGCAGACCTCGTCGCTTTGCGCACTTGGTCAGACAGCTCCCAACCCTGTTCTGTCAACTATGAACTACTTTAAAGATGAGTATATTGAACATATTAAAGATAAGTCCTGTCCGGCGGGTGTATGCAAGGCTTTGACCAAGTATGAAATTATTCCCGCTAAATGTAAGGGCTGTACCCTTTGTGCAAGAAACTGTCCGGTAGGCGCAATTTCAGGTACTGTTAAACAGCCTCATGTTATTGACCAGGATAAGTGTATCAAGTGTGGACTTTGCTTGAAGAACTGTAAGTTCGAAGCAGTCTTTACACATTAAGGAGGAACAGCTGCAATGGATATGGTACATCTGAAAATTAACGGCATCCCTGTTGAAGTGCCGAAAAATTATACAATTATTCAGGCGGCAAAGGCTGCCAAAATTGAGATTCCTTCACTTTGCTATCTCAAAGATATCAACTGCATCGGAGCTTGCCGTGTATGTGTTGTTGAGGTAAAGGGCAGAAGAGGACTCATCGCTTCCTGTGTATACCCCGTTGAAGAGGGAATGGAGGTTTTCACAAATACTCCTAAGGTTCGTGCTTCAAGAAAGACTACTATTGAGCTTATCCTTTCTACTCACCATAAAAAGTGCCTTTCCTGCGTTCGCGGCAACAACTGTGAGCTTCAGAAGCTTGCTTTTGACTACGGTGTTGATGAGGACCGTTTCAAAGGTGAGGAGCCTATATATGATATTGACGATGACTCTCCCTACATAGTTCGTGATAACAACAAGTGTATTCAGTGTATGCGCTGTGTTGCCGCTTGTAAGAATATGCAGTCGGTATCCGTTATCGGACCTATCAAAAGAGGCTTCCAGGTTCATGTTGGATGTGCCTTTGAAAAGGGACTTGGAGATTCTCCCTGTGTGGGCTGCGGTCAGTGTATCGTTAGCTGCCCCGTCGGCGCACTCAACGAAAAGAGCCAGATTGACGAGGTTTGGGACGCTATTTCGAATCCCGACAAAAAGGTTATTTTCTATACAGCTCCTTCAATCAAGGCTACCCTCGGCGAAAGCTTTGGAATGCCCATAGGCACAAATGTTGAGGGCAAGATGGTTTCCGCTATAAGAAGACTCGGTGTTGACAGTGTATTCAATATGGATTTCACCGCAGACCTTACTATTTTAGAGGAAGCAAATGAGCTTGTTGAAAGAATTACCAATAAGAAAACGCTTCCTATGTTTACATCATGCTGTCCCGGTTGGGTTAAGTTTGTTGAGCATTACTATCCCGAAATGATACCTCATCTTTCAACCTGCAAATCACCTCAGGCTATGTTTGGTGCGGTGCTTAAGAGCTACTATGCCCAGAAATACAACATCAATCCCAAGGATATGTTTGTTGTCAGCGTAATTCCCTGTACAGCAAAGAAGTTTGAGGCTACAAGACCTGAGCTTCGCACATATGATTTTGATGATGTTGATGTAGCCATCACAACAAGAGAGCTTGCAAAGATGATTAAGGGCGCAGGAATTAATCTTTCCGATATGGACGAAGAGGATTATGACGCTCCCTTCAACAAGGCTACCGGCGGCGGTGCTATCTTCGGCGCTACAGGCGGTGTGCTTGAGGCTGCTCTCCGTACAGCTGCAAGAATGCTTGACGGTTCATTTAAGAAGATTGAATTTAAAGAGGTAAGAGGACCTGAAGCAATTCGTGAGGTCACATATAATGTTGCCGGCGTTGATATCAAGGTTGCAGTTACATCAGGGCTTGCAAATGCTCGCACTCTTCTTGAAAAAATCAAGAAGGGAGAAGCTGATTACCAGATGGTTGAGGTTATGGCTTGTCCCGGAGGTTGCATTAACGGAGGCGGTCAGCCTGTTCAAAGCGACAGTGTTCGCAATTATGTTGACCTTAAGGCTATTCGTTCAAAAGCTTTGTATGACTATGATAAAAAGTGCAAATACAGATGCAGTGACGAAAGCCCGATTATCAAAACAATTTATGATGAATTCTTTGATGCTCCCGGCAAACCCCGTGCACATAAGCTCCTGCATACTTCCTATGTAAACAGAGGAAAGTAATTTAAGTACAAAAAATCCCCTTGCCGCAGAGGTAAGGGGATTGTTTATTTGACAGGAAAATACAACAAACTGTATTAAATTATCGTAAATAATACAAACTGTAATACATCAACGATCCTATCAAATTAAAAGTTTTATGTTGCCCGCTCAGTTGCGCCCTGAGTGCGCACGAGCGGTGGTAAAGAAAAACGACAGTCCAAATCACAGGAGGATTCTATGAATATTCCAAATGACCCCGTAATACTTCTGTCATATATAAACACACAGCTTAGGGACAACTATCGGTCGCTTGATGAATTGTGTGCGTCATTGTGTATAGACAGAGCGTCGCTTGAACAAAAGCTTGGCACAATAGATTATGCTTACAGCACAGAGCAAAACCGCTTTGTTTAGCGCTTTGATAAAAGTCAGTTTAAGCCTTTTGCTTGGATAATCGACTTCACATTTCTCTCGGAATATTGAATCAAACTAAAAAGGGAAGAAGCACCCTTTTCAAAATAGGTTGAAATTGTGTCGGGAGAAAGTGCAAGCGAAAGCTCGTTGCTTCTAATTAATGTATCAATTATTTCAAGGTCAAGCTGCATTGATGCCGAGGTTAGATTTTTATAAGACAGCTTGTCTATGGAAAACATAGTTTGAGAATTATTTTTGTTGGCGCTGTAAAGAATCCTGAAAATTTGATATTCAGCGGACATAAGATAATTGCTGACAGCGGTTGTCAGCCTTTTGTTTCCTATTTGTGCAAGCAGGTCAAAAATCACCGTTGTCGTGTTCATAAGCAGCTTTCGGTTAATCTGATTTAGCATATTGCCCTTTATGTGTCGTATTTCTTCACTATCAGGCAGATCGTCGGCTGTAACGGGTGCCGGCCTGCGTTGAACGGTTCTTCCCAAAAGATAATCGCACGACACATCAAAATATTCCCCGATCTTTACTAAAAACTCAAGACCGCATTCCCGTATTCCTTTCTCATAATGTGAAAGCAGTGCCTGCGAAATTCCTAAGTCTGATGCTACCTGTTTTTGACTCAGTCCTTTTTCTTTTCTCAGAAAGGTAATAATTCTCGGAAAATCAATGTTCATACTTGACACCTCTTTTTTTTAGATAGTATAATGTTAGTCGAAAGAAGAAGTTGTATACTAATAGTATACAATAAAAATAACAAGCTGTAAAGGAGTATGTGCCATGAAATCATACACAATACATTTTATCCGTCACGGTTCTATTGATGAAACTCTGTCCGGAAAATATATAGGCACAACAGATCCCCCTCTTTCCGATAAGGGCAAAAAGGAGCTTGAAAGGCTTGATTTTCAATATAGATACCCCGGTGCCAAGGTGATTTTTTCAAGCCCTCTGAAACGCTGTGTTCAAACCTGTAATATTCTATATCCTTCATTAAAGCCGCTTATTATTGATAACCTCAGCGAGTGTAATTTCGGCGAATGGGAGGGTAAAACCGCCGATGAGCTTAAATCAGATTCAGACTTTTCCAAATGGCTGGCAGGTGACGCAAGCATTAAGCCTCCCAAAGGAGAGAGCAACGCAGACTTTACCCGAAGAATTTGCCTTATGTTTGAAAGCATAGTTGAAGGCTTAATGAAAACAGGAACAACCGAGAGCATAATAGTAACTCACGGCGGTGTTATTATGACCTTGCTCGCTGTATACGGATTGCCGCAGGCTAAACCTTTTGACTGGCTGATGGATAACGGCTTCGGATATTCCCTTAGAATCACTCCGATGCTTTGGCAGCGAGATAAGGTGTGCGAGGTATATTCAACATTGCCTTACGAAAAGGAAGAGTGACTTCAGCTAAGCTTCATTACTTGACAAGAGTAATTTAGTATTTTATAATTATGTTTATATCGTTCTATTCGCTTTTGCTTATGGTGTCCTCTACTATTATTTTCAGACACAATTTTTCTGCGAATATATTTAGCCGTCACTAAGGCTATTTGATAATTGCTGCTTATTATTATCTGTTTTTCGCAGCTTGAAAAGGAGCTATTTTAATATGAATATTTGGCATGATATTTCACCGAAAAGAATTACTACAGAGAGCTTTTATGCAGTAATTGAGATTTCAAAGGGTGGAAAAAATAAATACGAGCTTGATAAAGAAACCGGTCTTTTAAAGCTTGACAGGGTACTTTTCACTTCAACCCACTATCCGGCAAACTACGGATTTATTCCAAGAACCTATGCAGACGACGGAGATCCCTTAGATGTTTTGGTTCTTTGCAGTGAGACAATACAACCGATGACTCTTGTTGAGTGTAAACCGATAGGAGTTCTTAATATGATTGACAATGACAGCTGTGATGAAAAAATTATTGCAGTACCCGTAAGTGATCCAAACTATAACTGCTATAATGACATCAAGGAGCTTCCAAAGCACTATTTTGAAGAAATCAAACACTTTTTCCAGGTGTATAAAACCCTTGAGTTTGACAAGCAAACCTCAGTAACTGAAATTTCCGGAGCTAAAAAGGCTAAGGAGATTATCAAAAAGTCCATTGACAGCTACATAAGAGATTTCCAGATGGCATAATCAGTGTTCCCTAATATAGTTCTTATACAAAAATATAATACCAAAATAAAAAGCCCTATCGTAATGATAAGGCTTTTTAGTATAAATTGTTTAGCTGAAAATCAAACGATTGTAAAATCATCTGCACTATAAGTCTTTTCCGGCACCGAAGCTTTCGGAATTCTCATCAAAGGGTCATACCTGAATGATTTGCACTTTCCGTTATTGATATGCTTCGATTTCTTGCAAAAGGCAATTTCATTCTCAATAACCGAATTTTCGCAATAAGAACAATCGACAGCAATGTTTTTACCGAACAGCTTTTTTTTCATATGAGTTCACCTCGTATGGGAGTATTATAACATTTTGAATCGTCAGTTGCAAGAGTTATGCTGTAGAAAGTTGTACGGCAAATACATAAGATAGAGGTTTTTCCAAACAACAATAAAAAAAGCAAGAGGTTTTAGTATGAATTTCTTTTCCAAAACAATGACGCTTAATAATTTTGACAGCGTTCCTTATCTGACATATAATTCACTTTCAGAGATTGATTTTATCAACCATGCATTTTCAACCCGTCTCGGGGGCGTCTCAACGGGTGAGTTTTCCACAATGAATCTTGCACTTAATCGTGGTGATAATCCCGACTCGGTTATCGAAAACTATAAGCGGCTGTGTAAGAGCGCAGGCTTTAGCTTTGAAAGTCTTGTTGCCTCTGCTCAGGATCACAACACCTTTATCCGAAATGTAACGGCCGAAAACAAGGGTGTAGGAATATACAGACCAAGAGATATTGAAAGCGTTGACGCCTTAATTACAAACACAAGAGGTGTTACACTTGTAACCTACTATGCCGATTGTACCCCTTTATTTTTTGTTGATACAAAAAACAAGGCAATAGGCTTGGCTCATGCAGGCTGGAAGGGAACAGTAGGCAGAATAGGGCAGAAGGTTGTAGAGAAGATGACTGCTGTGTACGGCTCCGACCCTGCAAATATTAAAGCGGCAATCGGACCGGCAATTTCAGTATGCTGTTATGAGGTCGATAATGCCTGTGCAGATAATTTTTTGAAAATGACCGATCTAAAGCCTGAAAACTTTGTTTTTCCTAAGGCTGATGGCAAATATATGATAGATTTACCGGAGTGCAACCGCCGCCAGCTTGTTTGTGCCGGCGTGCCTGAGGAAAACATCACAGTAAGTGACCTGTGTACAAACTGCAACAGTGAGCTTTTGTGGAGCCATCGAGCTACCCGGGGAAAACGGGGAACAATGTGTGCGATGATGTGTATAAGATAAAGCTACTTATGAGCTATGCTTTCCGCAAACCACACCTTATCAACACAGAATTCCTTTCCCTTAAGATAATTGAGGATACCTGCGTCATCTATAAAATCAAACACAAGCTTATAGCTGTACAACGCCTGATACTTAAAGGGATCAGGCGTATTTTTTTTATATCCGTATTTTGTATCTCCGGCGAGAGGGTGTCCTATAGACGCCATATGAGCCCTTATCTGATGAGTTCTTCCCGTCAGCAGCTCTGCTTCAACAAGACTGAATTTTCCGTTGCTCTCAAGTACCCTGTATCTGGTCTTGATATCCTTAGAGTTTTCAACTGCAAAGGAATGAACTGTCACCTTGTTATCAGACTCATTTTTTGTAATATATCCGGTCAGCAAGGCTTCGTCCTTTTTAGGCTTACCGCAAACAAGACAAAGATAAAACTTTCTCAGTTCTCTGCTTTTTATTTTGGAATTTAATATACGCAGGCTTTCAGAGTTTTTTGCTGCAATTACTATTCCTCCTGTATTGCGGTCAATTCTGTTTGCAAGTGCCGGAGAAAAAGCATTTTCACTTTCAGGATCATACTCACCCTTATCATAAAGATAATGCTGCACTCTTGCAACCAGAGAGTCAAAATGATAGCTTTTATCCTGATGAACTATCACTCCGGGCTTCTTATCAATCAAAATAATATTGTCATCTTCATACACTATATCAAGCTTATTCGGAGCCTTCAAGAATTCATAACTCTTTTGCTCTGCCGCCTCGAAAAATTCGTCTTTAATATAAAATGTAAGCAAGTCTCCCTCGTGTAAAATATCGGAAACATCACACTTTTTGCCGTTTATTTTAATACATTTTTTTCTTATATATTTGTACATCAAGCTCTTAGGAAGAGTTTTAAAATGCTTTAAAAGAAATTTATCCAATCGTTGTTCCGCATCGTTTCTTTTTATTTCAAGTGTTCTCATATCAAACCTCCATACAAGTTATATATTAAATGAATAAAGACAAAAATTCAAGTCATATCGGTAACATATTTTTTGTTTGTGTATACACTGATATAGGGTGATACGGTGAACTGCCACACACAAAGAGTAAAGTCTGCATTTTGCTTTGGCTTGGGATTACTGACAGCATCTCTCTTTCCGCCTAAATGGGTGCTGGTAGTAGCTGCCGCTGCGCTTATTATTGTAAGCATATCTTGTGCACGGAGGTAATTATGAAAGTTGTACTTATCGAAAGACCGAAATTTTTTTCAGCAATTCTAAGAAAAATCTACGGAATAAAAAAGACTAAGCAGTAGTTAGATTTTGTGTATAGTTGACAAAAATAATTTTTTATGATGTGCAGAGCTACAAATAACTTTGCACATCATAATTTTTTATTGTCTTTTCTGTTTATCCGATATATAATAAGTTTGATAATACTTTATCACATTACACAGGCTATACGGTCAGTTTTTTTCGGTTCTTAACACATAATCTTGTTCTTAAGAATTTAAGAAAATCAGTATGGCTTTGTGTATCGGATAGGCAAATTATCTCAAATATTAGGAGGAGATTAACGATGAAAATCACAAGAAAACTCACAAGCGTACTAATTGTCGTAATGCTTCTTGTCTCCTGCTTCTACGCATCATTTACAGTAGACGCTTCAACAGGAACGCTTTGCAGCAAATACGCAACAAATCCCGGAAACAAGGTCGGAGTACAAAAAACAATTACTATCGACGGCAGCTTCAGTGACTGGTCTGAGGATATGCTCATAGCCCAGGGAGCTGCATGGGATGTGGCTAACCACTATAAGGGCGGCCACGAAAATTGTGTTCTTGACACCTATTCACTATACGGTGCATGGGACAATGACAACCTTTACATTGCATGGCAAATGGTAAACACTACCGATACATGGGCAAGAAGCGGCGATGGCCCTCTTTCAGACGGAGGAAGAGTTCTTGATGTTCCGCTGATTATTGCACTCAGTGTTAACCCCTCAAGTGTTTCAATGTCAAACAAAAATACTAACGGCAATCCTATCTGGGGTCAGAAAATGGGACTTACATTTGAGCAGCATGTTGACCGTTTACTCTATATGAGCGGAAAGCCCGGACTCGGTGAGCCTGCAATGTTTACGGCTGTTGACGCTGAAGGTAATACAAATTACACTGACGGTTGCAAACTCTTCAGCTCCAATGGCATTGAATATAAGATGGCAGAGGGCAATATCTGCTCATCAATCACGGGACTTAACTATTCAGAGGATCCCAACGATGTATATAATGAGGATGCAGATTGGGTTGACTACAAGACCTTTAAGGGTTCTTCCGGCAGCCATGACACAAAGTATGACTCCTTCTACGAAATCAAAATTCCGCTTGCAACCCTTGGCGTTGACGCTGACTACATAAAGAATTACGGTATCGGTGCAATGGTTGTTGCTACAAGAGGTGAGTCCGGTCTCGACTGTATACCTTTTGATGATGCAATGCTTGACAATGCTACAGGCTCATATTCAAACGATCCAAGTACTTCAAAGGAAAAAGACGATGTGGATGTAATTACCTCTGAATTTGCAAGAATAGGTAATTTGTCAGGCTCAGTTGCTCCTCAGCCTACCAATAAGGCAACTCAGCCTACCACAGCAGCTCCCCAGCCCACAACAGCAGCTCCCCAGCCTACAACGGCAGCTCCTCAGCCCACTACGGCAGCTCCCCAGCCTACAACGGCAGCACCTCAACCCACAGCAGCAGCTCCCGTTACTGACAAATTAACGGTTAATGCAAAATCAAATCTATTTGGTACAGGCACAGCGGAATTTGATTCTTCTGCTGAAACTGTTACCGTTACATATGATTTACAGTCATCAATGAAGCTTGTAAACGGACAGTGGAAGCTCAGCTATGATTCTTCAAAGCTTCGCTTGAAGTCTGCTTTAAACACAATAATGCCCAATATTACGACCTCTGCCGTTATTAATACTGACAATGACGGTTTGATTCGGGGTAACTTCTCTGATGTATCCAATTATTATGATTTTACTGTATCAAAGCCGTTTGTTCAGGTAACCTTTGATAAAATAGGTACCGGCTCAACCGATGTTGTGCTCGATGTTCAGGAGCTTTCGGTGGGATATAAGTCAAACAATAAAACAGTATATAAGAACGCTGTAGTAAACAGCGTAAAGCAGGATCTTTCTTCTGTAGCAGGCTTTACTTCATCCTCAATTTCAGGTTCGGCAAAAGTAACATCAGGTCAGCTGCCTACTACACAGCCGACCACTCAGCCTGTTACTCAGCCTGTGACTCAGCCTACTACACAGCCGACCACTCAGCCTGTTACTCAGCCTACTACGGCTCCTGTTGAAAATACTCTTACTGTAAATGCTGTCTCCAACAATACATTCGGCACTGCCTCTAAGGTATACACCGAAAGCGATAAAACGGTAACAGTTGAGTTTAAGCTTAAATCTGTAATGGAAATTGTAGACGGAGAATGGACGCTTTCTTATGATAATACAAAGCTTCGCTACAACTCATCTCTTAATCCTCAGGGAGTTATGCCTAATGTTAAAGGAGCGATTGTTAATACAGACTTAAACGGATTGATTAAAGGAGGTTATACATCTCTGAGCCTTTATGATTTCACTACAGAGAAGGACTATGTTAAGGTTACTTTTGAAAAGATAGGCACAGGTACTACCACCGTCAATTTTGATTTAAAAATTCTCGGCGTCGGTTACTTAGATGATAACTTCAATGCAGTAATTAAATATCCTGTTGATTTCGGTGTTGTAAAGGATATTACGGGTGTAGCCGGCTTTGAGAAATCTTCTTTGAACGGCCGTATAACATTCGGAGATTCCGGAGATATCCTAATGGGTGATGTAAACCTTGACGGAGTTGTAGATGTTACCGATGCAACCTGTATTCAAAAGCACTGTGCACAATTAGAAATCCTCTCAGCTAAAGGACAACTGGCTGCTGATCTTGACGGCGACGGACTTATAACGGTAAATGATGCTACTGAACTTCAGCGTCTGCTTGTAAGATGATAATCAAATACTTGAAATAATTCTTACTTTCCCCTTATCGAATTTCGATAGGGGGAAATTTTCATTTTATTACGGTTTATTTTTTGGAATATTTCACAGAGATTATTAATATATTTAAGTATAAAATCAAAAGGAGAGATAAATATGGAGTTACCTCAGGAAAACAGATATATTACTGCAAAAAATGCCATTCTTGACACTGTTGCCGAACAGCTCACCGATGTTGACCTGACGCTCCCGGACTATTGCCCGGATATCGAAAGAATACTAAAATGTACGCTTACACCCAAAATCCAGACACAAAGTCTTTCAGGCGGACAACTGCAAGTCGACGGAGTTTGCGTTGTCAATGTTCTATATGTAGAAAGCATTAAGAAAACTATTCGCAGCTGCGAACAAAGCGTTGGTTTTTCGCAGAATTTTTCTGTTAAGGACGCTTCAGATACACCCGTAATAATAACCGATACGAAACCTGAGTACATAAATTGCAGGGCGCTCAGCCCTCGTCGGCTCGTAATGCACGGAGCCTTTTCTCTGTATGCAAAGGTTTTTACAACAGAAATAATTCCCCTGTACTCTCCTGCTGACAAATCTCTTGAAACATTAAAAACAGCAGTACAAACCTCAGATATAGTGTCGCTGTGTCAGGAACAGTTCAATTTATGTGAGGACATTTCTCTTTCAAACAAAACGGCTGTGGAGTCAATTCTCAATACAGATTTAAA
>CALYYZ010000034.1 GCA_945607165.1 uncultured Ruminococcus sp.
GTAGAATAACCTGCGGCGGCGATTGCCGGAAGGTTTTCTCTGATTGTGTCGAAAGACCAGTTGAAAGCGTGCAGAATTACTCCGTCACCGACATTTTGCTGAAGCGTAGACGCAGCTGATACGGGAGAAGAATCGGTTTCAGCAGCGTTTACTGTTGTTGCAGTAAATGCAAACATCGATGTGAGCATTGATGCAGCCACAAACAGACTTGCGACTTTTTTGAAAATTTTCACAGTTTATCATCCTTTCATAAATTTTCATGATTATTATACCAAATTAAGTGAAAAAAGTACATAATAATACTGACGAATAGATAGTCTATTTTTTGTGCATATTAACAAACTGCCGTGTTACTTTTCAAAAACTGAAATAAAGATCGCATTTTTTCATTCTTTATCGTATTTTCACAATATTTTATCAAAGAAAATGTTTGACTTTTGTCTTAATTTAGAATATAATTCAAATTGGTCATCTTGATCATGGTTATGTCTTTACGATATGCGGAATTGTGGGGGCGGACTGTGTTCGCCCGAAAGCTCGGTTTTCGGAAGCGTTGCACATTCCGCCCTTTTATCTTTTTTGAACAGGGGTGCATAAATGGAGCAGACAAGCAAGAAAACAATAGTATCACTAAAAGATATCTTTGTAAGGTTTGACGGTGAGATAATCCTTAATCATATTAATCTTGACATAATGGAAAAAGAGTTTGTCACGATTTTGGGACCAAGCGGTTGCGGAAAAACCACTACTCTGAGGATAATCGGAGGTTTTGTTGAGCCTGAAAGCGGCGATATTATTTTTGACGGCAAAAAAATCAACGGAACTCCCCCGAACAAACGCAATGTTAATACGGTATTTCAGAAATATGCACTTTTCCCCCATTTAAATGTATTTGAAAATGTCGCTTTCGGTCTCAGACTCAAAAAACTTCCTAAGGATGTTATTAAGGACAGAGTCACAAAAATGCTTGCCGTTGTAGATCTAAAGGGTTATGAAAAACGCAATGTAGCCAAGCTTTCCGGCGGTCAGCAGCAGCGAGTAGCTATTGCAAGGGCGCTTGTGTGCGACCCTGATTTAATCTTGCTTGATGAGCCTTTGGGTGCACTTGACTTGAAGCTCAGAAAAAGCATGCAGCTTGAGCTAAAGGATATACAGAGAAAATCGGCAAAAACTTTCATATATGTAACTCACGACCAGGAAGAAGCTCTGACGATGAGCGACCGTGTTGTGGTAATGAATAACGGAGTAATTGAACAGATAGGCACTCCGGAGGATATATATAATGAACCGGTAAACGCCTTTGTTGCTGACTTTATCGGCGAAGCTAACATATTAAACGGCACAATGATAGACGACTGTCGAATAAGAATACTTAACAGAGAGCTTGAATGTGTTGACAAGGGATTTGGCAAAAAAACTCCGGTTGATGTAGTAATCCGTCCGGAGGATATTGAGCTTACCTCTCCCGAAAAGGGACAGCTTGTCGGAGAGGTTATGTCGTCAACCTTTAAGGGTGTGCACTATGAAATGAGCATTATGTGCGGAAATTGTGAGATACTCGTTCATTCAACTCGCAGTGCCGAGGTCGGAAGTACCGTTGGAATGTGCGTGATACCCTTTAATATTCAGATTATGAACAAGCTTCTGCCGTTTTATGACAATGTCATTGAAACAGTTGTCAGCAGCTCAAGCGAGGATGAAAATTATTTTGAGTTCAACCTTGAGGATGAAACCGTCAGGGTTGACGGTCAATTCTTTGAGGAAGGCTCAGGCGTAAGAATCACACTGCCGCCGAGTGCACTTTCACTTGCAGGCGACGGTGTGGGTGATCTTAAGGATGTGTATATTGAGTCGGTTGTTTATAAGGGTGAGCATAACGAAATAATTTTGGAGTCTGACGAAAGAAAGTGGCTTATGCTCAGCGATGTTGACGAGCAGGTTGCAACCTATGTTTCACTCGCTTTTGACTTTTCAAAGGCAAGCTTTGAGCTTATCAACGGCAACAGGGAGGGCTGATTATGAAATCACGGAAGCCCTCAATACCCTATATCATCTGGATGGTTGTATTCACGATGATACCTATTGTGATGATTGGCTGCACTGCCTTTACCGACAAAAACGGGAATTTCTCTCTTGATGCATTTTCAAATGCACTTTTCTACTCCGAGGTGTTCCTTAAGTCCCTGTGGATTGCATTTTTGTCAACGGTTATCTGTCTTGTGCTTGCATATCCGCTTGCATATATGCTGACAAAAATGAAGCAATCCTCTCAGAACACAATGATAATGCTGTTTATGATTCCGATGTGGATGAATTTTCTTTTAAGAATCTACGCATGGATTATGATTTTGCAGGAAAACGGGCCTCTTGATAATTTTCTTGCAATTCTGGGAATCCCTCATTCCTCCTACCTTGGCAACACAGCCGCTGTGGTGCTGGGAATGGTGTATGAGTATCTTCCTTTTATGATTTTGCCGATATACACGGTAATGAGTAAGATTGACGGCGGACTTATTGAGGCGGCAAGAGACTTAGGCTCGGGAAATGTTACAGTGTTTAAGAAGGTAATCTTTCCTCTTAGTATTCCGGGAGTTATTTCGGGAATTACAATGGTTTTTGTTCCGAGTGCAAGCACTTTTTTGGTGTCGCAGTATCTCGGAGGAACAGACGACATTATGATTGGTGATGTCATTGATAAGGTTTTCTGGACCGACCAAAACACCGGCTCGGCAATTTCACTTATACTTATGGTATTCATATTGATTTTTCTTATCATTATGAATCTTTTCGGAGATGAGGAGGCGATTGCGTGAACAGGATTAAGAGAAAAAACGGTGTTGCCTCCAAAATATATATTGCTCTTATAATGATTTTCCTTTACGCCCCCATTGCAGTACTTATAATTTACTCCTTTAACAAAGGAAAAACTACTGTATGGAAGGGCTTCTCGCTTAAGTGGTACGAGGCTCTTTTCAGAGATGACAATATAATGAACGCACTTGCAAACACACTGATAATCGCTGTTCTTGCTTCGATATTTGCAACAATACTCGGTACTATGGCTGCAGTGGGAATAAGCAATTTCAGGGGCAAAAAACGAATGATTATCCAAAATGTTTCAAATATCCCTATTATAAGCCCCGATATAGTAATGGGTGTTTCACTTATGCTTCTGTTCAGCTTTTTAGGAGTAATTTTCGGTTTTGAAATGGGATTTTTCACCGTTTTAATATCACACATATGCTTTTGCGTTCCGTTTGTGGTGCTCAATGTTATGCCGAGAATCACGAAAATGGATCGGAGCATTTATGACGCAGCGCTCGATTTGGGCTGCAATCAGTGGCAGGCATTCTACAAGGTAGTAATCCACGAGCTTATGCCGGGAATTGTATCAGGTCTGCTTATGAGCTTTACCTACTCACTTGACGATTTTATAATCAGCTACTTCACAAGGGGAGCCAAGTTCCAGAACCTGTCTATTGAGATTTATTCAATGACTCACAGAAGAATCTCACCTAAAATCAATGCTCTTTCCGCACTTTTATTTCTTGCGGTTTTGGTCATAATGATTATTATTAATCTGCGAGACAGACACGAGGAAAAGGTAAGGTCGGCAAGAACTTGAAATAATTTATTTAACAAGGAGATTGAGAAATGAAAAGAATCATCAGTTTTATCCTAACCGCAATTATTGCGGTATCATCGGCTGTCTGTCTTTCAGGCTGCGGCGCAGAGAAAAACGCCGGAGAAGTTAATGTTTTTAACTGGGGCGAGTATATTGCCGCAGGCGACGACGGACTGATAGATGTAATTGAAGAATTTGAGAAGGAAACCGGAATCAAGGTCAATTACACAACCTATGAAACCAACGAGGAGCTTTACAACAAGCTTAAAAACAGCAATGTAAGCTATGATGTGATTATTCCGTCGGATTATATGATAGGCAAGCTGATCGAAGAGGATATGCTGAAGGAGCTTAATTTTGATAATATTCCTAACAGGGACAATCTTATGGATCGCTTCAAAACCCTCGCCTGTGATCCGGAAAGCAAGTATTCTGTTTGCTACAGCTGGGGTGTTACCGCTATGGTCTATGATAAAACAAAGGTAAAAACAAAGCCCGACTCCTTTGAAGCTCTTTGGGATAAAAATCTTAAGGGCGATATTCTAATGTTCAACAACAGTCGAGACGCAATGGCTATTGCAATGCAGCTGTGCGGCATTAACCCCGCAACCTGCACAAAGGAGGATATTGACAAGGCTGCCGAGAAGCTTAAGGAGCAAAAGCCGCTGCTGAAAAAATATGTAATGGATCAGGTATTTATTGAAATGGAAAACGGTCAGGCTGCCATAGCTCCCTATTACGCAGGAGATGTAGCCACAATGATGGCTGAAAACGAGGATCTTGACTATGCTCTTCCGAAAGACGGTTCAAACCTTTTCTATGACGCAATGTGTGTTCCCAAATGCAGCAAAAACACCGAAAATGCAGAAAAGTTTATAAACTTTATGCTTAAGCCTGAAATTGCAGCCGAAAACTGTAAGTACCTTTACTACGCCACACCTAACCAAAAGGCTTTTGACGAGTATCTCGACGATGAAATGAAAAACAATGAGCTTGTATTTCCAAAACAGGAATACCTTGACAAATGCTATGTATTTTCAAATATTCCCGATGATATATATGCCTATATGCAGGATGCGTTTGTAAAAATTCAGGCTGACTGATAAAAAGTACTAAAGAAAATGCTAAAGCCGAGACGGCTCCATCGTCTCGGCTTTTTTGTGTTAGTTTATTGATATTATACTAATACTATAAAAGAATACTATGAAAGCGGTTCAAACCGTCTTACTGTCCTTCCGTTATGCTCAACGGTCTCAACAAACATTTCATATGGCCTTATCCAAAGCTTTTCGCTTCCGTCAACAGACATATACACAACCATTTTTGAACCGTCCTCGCTGTGCTGCGCCACGCCCAAAACCTCATATTCATTGCCCTTGAAATGGCGGTATCTGCCTTTCTTCACCTCTGTAAGCGGCTCAATCACCGGTTCTTCACAAGTCTCCGCTGCTTTGTCCGAAATATTTTCCTTTTCAGTACGGCAGGGTTCGCTTTTTTCGTTAAGGTCAAGCATAAAGCTTCCGTCATTTACTACCAATATTCGTGTGGAATACGGTTTCATTTCCACGCTGCACCAGCCGTTAGCTTCAAACTGCTCGTTATCGTTTAGTACATCGGTAAGTTTTGCATAACAACAGGAGTCAAAACCGATTTTTTCAAAACGGTCAGTAAGGTTAAAGGCAACAAATACCGTCTGTTTATCGGTTTGTCTTTTGTAGACGAGCATTTCGTTCATAATATTTACATTTTCAAAGCTTCCGTATTTTAGTGCTTCAAGGGCAAGACGAGCCTTTCCGAGCTTTACGATATGATTGAATAATTCCATATTCGCATTTTCAATATTATTAAGATCGAGACAGGGACGAAGCTCATAGTCGCTGTGCTGTGTTCTTTTTCCCTCAATGCCGAATTCGCTTCCGTAATAAATTGACGGCACTCCCGGCATTGTATACATAAGCGTATAAACATTGCAAAGATGGTTTTTATCTTTCAACGAGCTTGCAATTCTGTTCACATCGTGGTTATCGACAAAATTATAGGTATATATATTTTTATAAATACCTCCGTTTGCAAACTGTCGGTTAAGAGAATGTGCAATTTCAAAATAGTTGTGATCGTTGTGGCTTGAATAGATACCCTTATAACATTCGTAGTTTGTTACCGAATCAAGCAGACTGCCGTTTGCCCAGCGGTTATAGTCACCGTGGGTAATTTCACCGTAAAGCCAGAAATCGGGCTTTTTTGACCTGCAAACTTCCCTGAGCTTTGCAAAGAATCCAAGGTCAACACAGTCGGCCGCATCAAGACGCAGTCCGTCAATATCAAACTCGTCTATCCAGAATTTCACTGAGTCAAGCAGATAATTTACAACATCATCATTAAAAAGGTTTAGCTTTACAAGATCATAATAACCTGCCCAGCCCTCGTAGTGAAAGCGGTCACCCTTAGGACTTCCGTAGTCAAAGCCAAGGTTTTGAAACCAGCCGCAATAGGGTGAATCCCACAGCTTTTCCTGAATATCCTTAAAAGCAAAGAAATCTCTGCCGACATGATTAAACACACCGTCAAGCAAAACCCTTATGCCGTTATCGTGAAGAGTTCTGCACAGCTTCTTAAAGGACTCGTTGTCACCAAGACGGCAGTCCACCTTGCGATAGTCTATGGTGTCATAGCCATGACGAGAGCTTTCAAACAACGGATTAAACACCACTGCGTTTACAGACATTTTCTTCATATGGTCAATAATATCATAAACCTTGTCAAGCCGGTAACAGAGCTTGCCGTCGTTTTCTCTGGGTGCTCCGCAGAATCCAAGCGGATAGATATTATAAATAATTGATTCGTTAATGTAGTTCACTGTAATTACTCCTGTTTGCGTAAATTTTCTATATTGTAGCATAAATTTAGCTATTGTGCAATGGGATAGTTTGTGCTATAATTACAATAGTTTGTGTAATAATTACTTTTTTAGAATTCGGAGGACATTATGCTGAAAATACGAGAAAACAAAACCCGTAAAAAATTAAGAATAACACAGTGTGTTCTGTTTTTGCTTGAAATACTATTCTGTGCGTTTTCATTCATACACATACCTAATCCTGAGGGTGGCTGGGGATTTCACGCAACCGTTATTGATATGTTTGGCTACATAGGCGGAAGTATTCCGGCAGGCTCCGAGGGAGAAGCCTTTTCTGCCGTAATACCCTTCTTTTTCATCTTCCCCGTTTTGCCGATTATCGGATTTTTCTTTTGTGCGCTCGACAAGGAAAGAAATATGAAAAATGTTGTGTCAATCCTCATTTGTCTTCTCGGAGTTTTTGCAATTCTCAATATTATTCCACTCAACTTCCTTGATTACGGCTCCACCTTTGCCCTGCTTGGATATATTTTAATAAGCTTTATTTCTGCTATTGCAATCATGGCTCGGTTTTCAGACAACTCCGACAGCAAAAGCAAATAGATTCAACCTAATTTACAAATCAGGCTATCCGCTTTTTTCCGCAGCGGATAGCCTTTTTCTATATAAAAATCAACCGGTAGATTCGTCAAAATTCAGAGAAAATCATATGTGCTTGAGCGTTATCGAGAATGAGGGGTTTGTCAAACCCGGTTCTGTTTATGTGACCGTACAATCTGCCGAACAGCACTGTTGTTTTATCCATTTCTGCTGTCATTGGCTGTCCTTTGATTGTAAACGGCTTGAAATATATATCAACCGCTGAAAATCCGGCTGTAAAATACCATGGGCGGTCAAGTCTGCCGTTTGTGCTTTTTACATTTATCTGAGATAGCTTTTCAAGCCTGCCGTTGATAAACAAGCTGTTTTCATTTCCGTAACGGTTATCCCCCACCCTTCCGGCAAGGCACAGTGAAATTCTCTGGCCGCCGATAACACAGTCGGAGCTAAGCCTTTGGTAATTGTGCTTTCTCGGCTTTGAATACCTTGCAAGGTCGTAATAAGCCCTTGAAGTATTTTCGTTTAAAGAATATTCTATACCTCCCACCCGAAGCATTCCGCTTGCAATAAAGCAAGGCTCAAAGCGTTTTAGATAAAAATACCTGCGGTCACGCTCAAACGGTGCAAGCTGGTCAAGACTGTCAAAAGCAATACGCTTGAGAGAAATATTAAAATACATATTTTTAAATCCGCCGAAATCTATGTAATCACACTTTAGAAGAACGCCGTCAACAGTGTTCGTAATCTGAAGCTGCAGCTTTCTATCGTTATACAAGAACTCTCCTACAGGGTTTTCTCCGGGCAGATCCCTTTTAGACAGGAATAACCTTTTAATGAGGCAGTCGCTTATCACTCCTCCCTTTTTCAGGTCTGCAACTGCAATCTTTACTGAAAATCTTTGCAAAATACTTTCAACCGAAAGATAAAGCGAAACCTCACCGTTGTTTACAAACCAGCAATGTCTTTGACCATGTCTTCCCTTTGTTTTACTTTGTGAAGGATTATATTCAAAAACTCTGCTTTTTGCCCAGCCGGCTTCCATAACCTCGCCGTGAGCTTCAAAAATATTACATTTTTCCGTATACTCTCTTTGCAAATCTCTTCACTCCGTTTCGGATTTTTCCATCGTATAATATATCAGATAATTTAATGCTAATCAAGAATTATAACAAAACTGTAAATCGGTTATAAATAATTTTACATACGAATATATTTTATACCGACGGGAGGGAATTTTATGAAAAAAATTGTCGTATACATAATCTTTTTATCTGCCCTCTTTCTCTGCTCCTGCACCTCGCCGGCTCCCTCAAATTCAAACGAGCTTACTCGCAGCTTTTGGAGCAGTTCAGCTCAGGGAGGAGCAAAAGTTGAGCTTAGCTTTGAGCAGGACACAGCAACCCTCAAAATGAAAAACGGCAATGATTCTGCTGAAATAAAAGGAAGATACATTGCCGATGAAAAGAGTTTTGCAATTTTTGTACCGGAGATACATCATAATTATTACTTTGAATATATTCCTCAGGGCGACAAGCTGAAACTGAAATACAACGGACATACAATAGAACTTAAGGCTGAAAAGAAAAAAGAGTACCGGCAAACACCGAGTGAATAACCCTGATAAGCTTGTATTTACAGTTTGCTTGGGGCTTATACCGAAAACTGATTAAAAGCTTTATAAGAATTTTGAGCAGACCGACGGTAGATATATAGATAGTTGCCTAGTTAATACTCCTGCTGTAAATTGGGCGGTGTTTTCTTGATTAACCTTGATTTAGGCTGCAAAAAACATTGACTTGCAAAGCGATGTAGTGTATACTGTATCGTGTAAGTTTATAGTATTTTTAGTAGCTCTGTGCATTTTTGATACAATTTTAGATAGACAACAGCATTATTAGTTCTGTTCAGTTTTTTGTCAGGTTGAGGAGCAAAACCGTTTGAGTGTTTGCTCCTTTTTAAACACCTGCAACCGCAATTTTCCTGATACCGCACATTTACAATGTACAGTATTTCTTACCATATAATACTAATACCTAAGGAATTAGTATAAATTCGGAGTATTTTACTATGTATAAAGATAAAATAGTACACATTATAAAAAGCAACGCAGTTTCCGATATATGGAAATGGTCAAAGCCGGCACATTTGCATATTCTTGTTCTGTGTATTCTAAACTTGGTTTGTTCAGGCTCCACTCTTGTTATAACAATAGCCACAAAAGGTCTTATCGACGGAGCAACAAGTCGGATTCCCGAGCTAATATGGATTAATGCCATTGTGCTTGTTATTTCAGTAATCGTTATCCGATTATCGGTTTTTTTCATCGGTATGCTTAAAACAAGAATCAATGCGGTATTGTTAAGGGATATTCGCTCAATGGTGCTTCAAAGGCTGATGAAAAAGCAGTACGGCAATCTCAACGGCTACCACAGCGGCGAGCTGGTAAACAGGCTGTTCTCAGATGTCAATGTAATAAAAACCGGTGTTCTGGACATAATTCCCGGTCTTGTCAGCACTGCTGTCACATTTTTCGGAGCAGCTGCAATTTTAATCTCAATGGATTGGCGTTTTGCAGTGGTTTTGATTTTCGGAGGATTTTTAGGCTTATTACTTATCCTCGCTTTTAAAAAGCCTATGAAGGCAAGGCACAAGGCCGTACAGGAAAGTGAAGGAAAGCTCCATTCATTTTTACAGGAAACGCTGGAGAATCTCCGTTTGATAAAGGCATCCGGCTCAGAGAGCAGAATGAACAAACAGGCCGACAGCAGACAAAGCGCTTTTATGAAGGCACAGCTTAAAAAAGGTTATTTTTCCACCGGAATGAATACGGTTGTCAACACCATATTTCAATTATCATGGCTGTTCTGTATGCTGTGGGGCGGTTTGGGAATATATAACGGAGTTTTAACCTATGGCTCGCTCGCTGCAATAATTCAGCTTATCGGACAAATACAACGCCCTATTGCTAACGCAGCCGGAATTGCTGGACAAGCCTATGAAACCGTAAGCTCTGCCGAAAGGATTTCTGAGCTTATTGATATGCCGGAGGAAGGGGAAGCTGAAAAAGTATGCGGTTGCCGGCTTTATGAAAACCTGTCGGAAATCAAAATTGAAAATATGTATTTCACTTACGGCAGAGGCGAAGAAAATGTACTTAAAAATGTGAACTGTTGCATAAAGCCCGGTGACTTTGCAGCCGTAACCGGAATATCGGGCGGCGGCAAAAGTACGCTGTTTCAGCTGTTGCTGGGTATTTATCAGCCCACCGGTGGCAGTCTGAGCTTCAATTTTCATGACGGGGCTGAGCCGGCAGGAATCAAAACTCGAAGTCTTTTTGCTTATGTGCCGCAAGGAAACACATTATTCTCAGGCACATTGCGTGAGAACTTCACTATGTTTACCGATTATGCAACCGATGAAGAAATTATGGCAGCGGCAAAGGCTTCCTGTATTGACGGTTTGATTGATGAGCTTGATAATGGCTTGGATACAGTAATCGGCGAAAGAGGAATCGGACTTTCAGAGGGACAGGCTCAGCGTGTTGCAGTGGCAAGGGCGCTTCTGAGCAAATCCCCTATTCTGCTGCTTGACGAAAGCACAAGCGCATTAGATGAAAGCACTGAGGCAAAGCTGCTGAGCAACATTTCGGCTATGCGCAGCAAAACCTGTCTTATTGTTACCCACCGCAGGGCAGCTCTCGATATATGTGATTATGCTCTGCATATTGAGGGAGGAAATCTTACGGTAAAAGACATTTCGCTATGAGTTTTTCATAAGGTTAAGAGCTTAGGGAAACAGTAAAATACTTATTAGGCTATAGACGCAAAATATAATCAAGTCTATTTTCGTTGTCGTACGCCGTGTAATACGACACAGAATATAGAAAGAAGTCAAAATCGGTTTTTCAGCGGCTGATATTAATATAACTTATTTTAAATGGCTTATATTGATTTATGAAAACTCCTTTTTAGTAAAGCATTACCGAAAAGATATAGTGTGAGCTTTTCGGTGTTGCCAACGGACTTCAACTCATCCGAAAACACAAAAAATCGTAAAGTTATTTTGAGGTACAAAAAATGATTAAGGTAAATAACTTAAGAAAGGAATTTAAAAAGACAATCAAGTCTCCGGGACTTATGGGAAGCATCAAGTCGCTGTTTCACCCCCACACCGAAAAGGTTGTTGCGGTAAATGACATTTCCTTTGAAGTTCCAAAGGGTGAAATTTTAGGCTTCATCGGTCCCAACGGAGCAGGAAAAAGCACGGTTATCAAAATGCTTACGGGTATTCTCACCCCCACAGCCGGAAGCTGTACCATAAAC
>CALYYZ010000035.1 GCA_945607165.1 uncultured Ruminococcus sp.
GTCATTAATTATTCTGTCCTCTAAAAGCTTCATAGCATTTGCTCCCTTTGCTTAGAAATGTAAATACAAATTTATTATACTACATTTTTTGACATTATTCAATTCAATGTTTGTGTAAAAAATATAGAAATTTTGCTTATGTGATGTAGGATATTCGCACAAATTTAACAAATAAGTCTGATGAAATGAATATGAAGATTTCCTCAGCGAGACAACCGGAAAAGAAAAAAGAGAGATGATATAAGGAAAACATTTACTGTATTGATAATTTGGTGAAATCGGCTTGATTTGCAGAAAAAAAGATGATACAATGACAAAGAAAATTATTGTGTAAATCACGGAAAGGAATTGTTTATGAACAACTCTAAATTTAAATTTATTCAAATTAAGACACTCAGCGTTATTTGTTTGTTTGCTGTTTTTGCAACAATGTTTGTTTTTACCGGATGTTCAAACAAGAATAACGGAAATGAAACTGGCAACAGCACTTCAGCAGCCGAACCCACAACTGTAGACAACGCCGCCTACGAAAGCAAGGATATAATAAAGGCCGAGATTGATATTAAGGATTACGGTGTGATTAAGGTTGATCTTTACAACGATCTTGCACCTATCACAGTTGCTAACTTTATCAAGCTTGCAAAAGAGGGATTTTATGACGGACTTACCTTCCACAGAATTATATCAGGCTTTATGATTCAGGGCGGAGACCCCGAGGGTACCGGAATGGGCGGAAGCAGCGAGACAATCAAGGGTGAGTTTTCGTCAAACGGTGTTGCGAATCCCATTAAGCACACAAGAGGCGTTATTTCTATGGCTCGCTCGCAAATGCCCGACAGTGCAAGCTCACAATTCTTTATAATGCACGAGGACAGTCCTCACCTTGACGGAGACTATGCAGCTTTCGGCAAGGTTACGGAAGGAATAGAAATTGTTGACAAAATCTGTGAGGATACTCAGGTTGAGGACAGCAACGGAACAGTTCTTAAAGAAAATCAGCCTGTAATTAATTCTATCAAGATAGTTAAGGAATAATGAAAATCCTTGTTGACGCCGACGCCTGTCCCGTTATCAGTCAAATTGAGGCTGTTGCAAAAGGCTATGGGATAGAGGTTATCCTGCTTTGTGATACAGCACATATTTTCAACTCTGAATATTGCAGTGTAAAGACAGTAGGTCAAGGAGCGGACGCAGTTGACTTTGCCCTTGTTAATATGTGCCAAAAGGGTGATGTTGCGGTAACTCAGGATTACGGAGTTGCTGCTATGGTGCTTGGAAAAGGCGGTTACTGTATTCATCAATCGGGAAAAGTTTTTTCCGACGATAACATCGGCGGACTGCTTATGGACAGACACCTTGCAAAAAAAGCCCGTCTTTCCGGAAAAGCGCATAACAGTAAGTGCAGGAAACGCACAAAGGCGGACGACAGGAATTTTAAGGAAGAATTTGAAAAACTAATTTTACATATAATTAACGAATAAAAATCGGCTGCTCGGAAAGCTTTCCGGACAGCCGTATTTTTTTGATAGGAAATTACAACAAATTCTATTATATGTATAAGCAGACGCTTTCTTTATGCTAAAAACGCATAGTAAGAGATATTCTGTTTTTGTCGGGATCGACCGATAAAACTCTTACGGTGACAACATCTCCTACCTTAAGCACCTCTCCGGGGTGCTTGATGTATTTGTCACATATCTGAGAAATATGGACAAGTCCGTCTTGGTGAACACCTATATCAACAAACGCACCAAAGTCAATGACATTCCTCACTGTTCCCTTTAGCTCCATTCCCTCTTTCAGATCCTTAATATCGAGTATATCGCTGCGAAGCATTGGTGCCGGCATTTCATCACGGGGATCTCTTCCGGGCTTTGAAAGCTCCTTGACAATATCATCAAGTGTGGGTAAACCTATTTCGAGCTTTTCGGCAAGTGCCTTAGAGCCATATGCAGCAACCTTAGCCGAGATATCGGGGAATTTGCCGAGTTTTATTTCTTTTTCAGAATAATTAAGAAGTGATAAGAGTTCTTTTGCACTCTTATAGCTTTCAGGGTGAACAGCTGTGTTATCAAGAGGATTTTTGCTCTCCGGTACACGAAGAAATCCTGCGCACTGCTCATAGGCTTTCGGCCCGAGCTTAGGAACCTTCTTAAGCTCTGCTCGAGAAGAAAAAGCACCGTTTTCCTCTCTGTAGGCTACAATATTTTTGCATACAGTAGAATTCAGTCCCGAAACTCTGAGCAACAGTGCGGGAGAAGCGGTGTTAAGGTCGGCTCCGACCGAGTTTACGCAGTCCTCGACTACACCGTCAAGTGTTTCGCCAAGGCGTTTTTGCGGCATATCGTGTTGGTATTGACCTACTCCTATTGCTTTCGGCTCTATTTTTACAAGCTCCGCAAGCGGATCCTGAAGCCGCCTTGCTATGGAGACAGCACTGCGCAGGGTTAAGTCAAGCTCGGGAAGCTCTGTTGCGGCAAGCTTTGAAGCCGAGTACACGGAAGCTCCGGCTTCGCTTACTACCATATAGTAAACGGTATGGTCAGCGTCTTTTATGGCTTCGGCGGCAAACATTTCGGTTTCCTTGCTTGCTGTACCGTTTCCTATTGAAATAATATCTACCCTGTATTTATTTACAAGAGAAATCAGCTTTTGCTTGGATTCGGCAATTTTCTTTTCTGAATGTGTGGGATAAATTACCGCTGTATCAAGCACCTTTCCCGTATCGTCCACAACGGCTACCTTGCAGCCGGTTCTGTAGCCCGGATCAAGTCCGAGAACGGTTTTACCCTTAACAGGCGGCTGCATAAGAAGCTGTTTAAGGTTCACTGCAAACACCTTCATTGCGTTTTCGCTTGCAGTATCGGTAAGCTCGTTTCTGATTTCACGCTCTATTGAGGGAAAAATAAGCCTGTTGTAGGCATCGGTGCAGGCTTCATTTATTATGTCAGTGCAAAGCGGATTTGTGTTTTTTATCAAAAGCTTTGAAATTACATTCAAGGGTCTTTCACTGTCGGAAATTATTGAAACCTTTAGAAAACCCTCCTTTTCCCCTCGGTTAACCGCAAGAACTCTATGACCTGCTATCTTTTTTACAGGTTCTTTAAAGTCGTATTATATTGTATAAACACTGTCCTTGTCTGAATCAACCGCAGTAGAAGCAAGCACTCCGTTTATAAGAGTAAGATTCCGGACTCTTTTTCGGATTTCCGCACTGTCTGACACCTGCTCAGCAATTATATCCATTGCACCCTGTAAAGCTTCATTGGCATCCGCAACCCCTTTTTCCTCATTAACATAACTCTCAGCCATATCAAGAGGGACAAAATCGGGTTCCTGAGACAGAATTCCGACAGCAAGCGGTTCAAGACCTTTTTCTTTTGCAACTGACGCCCTTGTTTTCCTTTTAGGTCTGTATGGGCGGTAAATATCCTCAAGCTCACTTAAGGTTGAAGCCTTATCAAGAGAGTCTGATAGCTCATCTGTCAGCTTTTCCTGTGCTTCAATCAGTGATCTAATCTCCTCTCTTCGCTTATCAAGTCCTCTGAGATAGTCAAGCTTTTCGCTTAATTCACGAATAAGCTGGTCGTCCATTGAGCCGTGCATTTCCTTGCGGTAGCGAGCTATAAACGGTATTGTGTTTCCGTCATCAAGCAGCGCAATTATGTTTGCGGCATACTCCTGTTTAATATTAAACTGTTCCGATAGTACTTGTGAATACTCCATTTTTTCCTCCATTTGATTAAGTCAAAATAAATTATAGCATATTCGCTTACAAAATGCACGAAAATATCAATAAAAAAGTATTTACTTTTTAAATAATTAAGGATATACTATAAGTAAGATACACGGGAGCTTGAATTGGCTGAGAGGAAATGAATTGACATTTCGACCGTTAACCTGATTTGGATAATGCCAACGGAGGGACATAGTTTTGATTTTGACGAAGTGTGTTCCTGCACTTCGTTTTTTTATTCTGAAAACGGTCAGAAAAGTAAGAAATCAGTTTGTCAGCATAACTGCCCGAGCTTCGAGCCGAAGCACCCGTATTTTATTGGAGGGATGTTTTTTGATTACCATAAACGGAAATAGAATTGAACAGAACAAGCTTTCGCTCAAAGAATACCTTGAAAGTACAGGACTTAATCCAAAAAGAATCGCTGTTGAGATTAACGGAGAGATTTTGCCTAAGTCCGAATATGACAGCTCTGTTTTAAAGGACGGCGATAAGGTTGAAATTGTAAATTTTGTCGGAGGCGGCTGATATGGAATATGTAACACCCACCGAACAGGAAATTGACGAGGAGCTTAGCAGACGACACACTGCCGAGGTACAACAAAGGTTTAAAAACGCAAGGGTAGCCATTGCAGGCTTGGGCGGTCTTGGCTCAAACATTGCCATTATGCTTACAAGAGCAGGAGTAGGAACTCTGCATTTGATTGACTTTGACCGAGTTGAGCTTAGCAACATTAACCGTCAACAATATTCTTTAAAAGAAGTAAATATGTATAAAACCGACGCTATAGCACTGGAAATTCAGAGAATTAATCCATACATCAGGCTTATTTGCGACTGCGTTAAGGTTGATGAGAATAATCTCGCGGAATTGTTCAGCGATGATAAAATCGTATGCGAGGCATTTGACAATCCATATGCAAAATCAATGCTCGTAAACGGACTGCTTGAAAGCCGAGATGATGTCACTGTTGTTTCTGCTTCGGGAATGGCGGGATTTGATAAATCTAATCTGATTACAACCAAAAAAATTACGGACAGATTTTATCTGTGCGGAGATATGACAAGCGAAGCTCAGAACGGGAACGGACTTGTCGCTCCGAGGGTTGCACTGTGTGCTGCACATCAGGCTAATGCGATACTCAGGTTGATTTTAGATAAGAAGGATGTGTAAGATTTCCGGAATAACTTTTTTGAAATGAAACGAGAAAGGAAGCAAAATTAATGGAAAACGATAAGCTGATAATAGGTGGACACGAGTTTAGCTCACGCTTTATCCTCGGTTCGGGAAAGTATTCCCTTGAATTAATCAAAGCAGCAGTGGAAAACGCAGGTGCAGAGATTATTACTCTTGCTTTGCGCAGAGCTGCTACGGGAAGCGTTGCGAATATTCTTGACTATATTCCCGAAAGCGTTACCCTGCTTCCCAATACATCGGGAGCAAGAAACGCTGATGAGGCTGTTAGGATTGCAAGACTTGCAAGAGAGGTAGGCTGCGGTGATTTTATTAAGATTGAGGTTATCAGGGACTCAAAGTATCTTTTGCCCGACAACTATGAGACAATTAAGGCAACCGAAATTTTGGCAAAAGAGGGATTTGTGGTAATGCCCTATATGTATCCCGATTTAAATGTAGCAAGAAGTCTAAGAGACGCAGGTGCAGCCTCAATTATGCCGCTCGGTGCTCCGATTGGCTCAAACAGGGGAATTTGTACAAAGGATTTTATAAAAATCCTGATTGATGAAATTGACCTGCCGATTATTGTAGACGCAGGTATCGGCAAACCATCTCAGGCTTGCGAGGCTATGGAGATGGGTGCCGCCGCCGTTATGGCGAACACAGCCGTTGCAACGGCAGGTGATGTTCCTATGATGGCAGAGGCTTTTAAATTAGCTATTGAAGCAGGCAGAAAGGCTTATTTGTCGGGACTCGGCAGAATAATTGAAAAGGGTGCGGCGGCATCTTCTCCGCTGACAGGATTTCTTGAGGATTGATAGATATGGAAGCACGAACAAATCATATGGAATATCTGTCCGATATGGAACAGATAAAATCCGATATTAAGGACAGAGTAATTTCGGCAATGAATGAGTATGAGCCGAATAGATATACAGCAGATGATGTAAGACAGGCTCTAAGACACGACGAAATAACAGTTGATGATTTCAAAGCTCTGCTCTCCCCCGCTGCCGAGGAATTTATTGAGGAGATTGCAGCAAAGGCTCAGGCTGAAACTCGAAAGCATTTCGGTAATTCCATTAATATGTTTACACCTTTGTATATCTCTAATTACTGTGAAAACTACTGTATCTACTGCGGATTTAACTGCAAAAATAAAATTCACAGGGCAAAGCTCAATTATGAGGAAATTGAAAAGGAAATGCAGGCGATTGCAAAAACAGGCTTGCAGGAGGTGCTTTTGCTGACAGGCGAAAGCAAAAAGATGAGCAATGTTGAGTATATAGGTGAAGCATGCAAAATTGCAAGAAAATATTTTAAGGTTGTAGGTCTTGAGGTGTACCCGATGAACAGCGATGAATACGCCTATGTTCAAAAATGCGGTGCGGATTATGTAACGGTCTTCCAAGAAACCTACAATTCAGACAAGTATGAAACCCTGCATCTTGCAGGTCACAAGAGAGTTTTTCCCTATCGGCTTGAAGCACAGGAGCGTGCCTTGATGGGTAATATGCGAGGAGTGGGCTTTGCCGCACTGCTGGGCTTGGCTGATTTCAGAAAGGACGCTTTTGCAACCGGTATGCACGCATATCTTATTCAAAGAAAATATCCTCACGCTGAAATTGCCTTTTCGTGTCCGAGATTAAGACCGATTATTAATAACGACAAAATAAATCCGAAGGATGTCCACGAAACCCAGCTTTTGCAGGTTATTTGTGCGTACAGGCTCTTTATGCCGTTTGCAAGCATAACTATTTCCACGAGAGAATGTGAGAGATTTCGTGACAACATTGTTCAGATTGCGGCTACTAAGATTTCCGCAGGGGTTGATGTTGGTATCGGCGGACACGGTGACGAGGGCAAAAAGGGCGACGAACAATTTGAAATTTCAGACGGGCGAAATGTTAAGCAGGTGTACGACGCACTGTGCAAAAACGGTATGCAGCCTGTTATGAGCGACTACATTTATGTTTGATGTGATATGTGTTTCTGCAAGAACGCAGAGCAAGGATTTTTTGAAAAGCATTGAATTAATTGCCAAAAGCGGTGTTAAGTCGGTTATTTTAAGAGAAAAGGATTTAACGGAAAATCAATATTTTGAGCTTGCCAAAAAAGTTTTTGACTTACTCAAAGGCAGCAGCACCGAGCTTATTATTCATAAATACATTTCCGCTGCAAAACAGCTCAAAATAAAGAAAATTCATCTCCCCTATACTGATTTTTTGCAGTTTGAGAATAATGATGAGTACTTTGAAACCGTGGGTACATCCGTACATTCGGCAGAACAGGCAATAAATGCCGAAAAGTGCGGTGCCGATTACATTACTGCCGGTCATATTTTCAGAACCGACTGTAAAATGGGCCTGAAGCCAAGGGGCATTGACTTCTTAAAAGCAGTTTGCGAGAGCGTTGATATTCCCGTATATGCTATCGGAGGAATTGATGAAAATACCTGTGAAGAATTATTTAAGGTTAACAGCAAAAATTTCAAAGGCTGCTGCGTTATGTCTGCACTTATGAAGAGTGAGAATCCTGAGAGTTTAGTCAATACAATCAAGGAGAAGCATATGAAAAAGAACAGAGAAAAGTATCTACTGTATGCCGTAACCGACAGATCTTGGCTTAACGGTGACACTCTTGAGAATGTCGTTGAGAGAGCATTGCAGGGCGGAGTTACGCTTTTACAGCTCAGGGAAAAAAATCTTGCCTTTTCGGACTTTTGCAAAGAGGCAGAAAAAATACACCGTCTTTGCCAAAGGTACAGCGTACCTTTGATTATCAACGATAATGTTGAGGTAGCAAAAGCCATTGACGCCGAGGGGGTTCATCTCGGTCAAAACGATACCGAGATATCCTCTGCAAGAAAAGTCCTCGGCTGTGAAAAAATCATCGGAGCTACCGCAAGGACGGTTGAGCAGGCTTTAAGGGCTGAGGCTCAGGGAGCTGATTATATCGGAAGTGGAGCTGTTTTCGGGACAAGTACTAAAAATGACGCCGTTAAGATGAGCCTTGATACCTTTCGTGAAATCTGCTCCTCAGTGAGTATTCCGGTTACAGCCATTGGCGGAATCACAAAAAACAACATTTTAGAGCTTAGGGGCTTAGGCGCATCGGGAGTTGCGGTTGTAAGCGGAATTTTTGCAGAAAAGGATATTTATAATTCTACATTAGAATTAAAGAAAAAGGCTGAGGTGATTGTTAATGGCTGATAAGCTTACTATTCCTGCTGTGCTGACCATTGCCGGGAGTGACTCAATCGGCGGTGCAGGTATTCAGGCAGATATTAAGACTATGTGCTGTATGGGCGTTTACGCTATGAGCGCAATCACTGCATTAACTGCTCAGAACACAACGGGAGTTGCAGATATTGCAGAGGTTTCTCCTGAGTTTTTGGCAAAACAGCTTGACTGCGTTTTTACTGACATCTTCCCCGCCGCTGTTAAAACCGGTATGCTGTCTGATAAAAGGCTGATTGAGGTTATTGCAAATAAGCTAAAGGAATACAAAGCCAAAAACATTGTTGTTGATCCCGTAATGGTAGCGACAAGCGGTTCCAGACTAATAAACAGTGATTCTGTTAATTCTCTTGCAGAATTATTATTTCCTGTCGCTGATTTGATAACTCCGAACATCCCCGAAGCGGAGGTTTTGTGTAAAGACAAGATTAATTGTATTGAGGATATGAAGAGGTCAGCAGAGAAAATCGGCAGAAAATATGATTGTGCCGTACTCCTAAAAGGAGGTCACAGTGTTGAAGACGCAACAGATATACTGTTTTTTGACGGGGAAATTATCGTAATTAAAGGCAAAAGGATTAATAATCCCAATACTCACGGCACAGGCTGTACCCTTTCGAGTGCAGTTGCTTCAAGACTTGCCTTGGGAGACGATATTATTAATGCCGTAAAAAATGCAAAAAAATATTTAAGCGGTGCCATTGAAGCCATGCTCGATCTGGGCAAAGGAAGCGGTCCGCTTGCACATAACTATAATATTATTCAGAGAAAGGATTGATGATATGAGAGAGTATAAGACACAGATGGAGGCAGCTAAAAAAGGCATTGTAACCAAGGAGCTTGAGGCTGTAGCTAAAAAAGAAAGAATGACGGTAGAAGAGCTTATGCCCTTAGTTGCACAGGGCAAGGTTGCGATTTGCGCAAACAAAAATCACACCTGCATTGACCCTCAGGGAGTCGGCTCAATGCTGAGCACTAAAATCAATGTTAATCTCGGAGTATCAAGAGATTGCAAGGATTATAGCATTGAGATGCAAAAGGTTATGGAAGCAGTAAATATGGGTGCTCACGCAATTATGGACCTTTCTTCTCACGGTGATACTATTCCCTTTCGCAGAAAGCTTACAAGCGAATGTCCGGCTATGATTGGCACAGTTCCCGTTTATGATTCGGTTATTCACTATCAGCGTGACCTTGATACACTTACAGCGAAGGACTTTATTGATGTTGTAAGATTACACGCAGAAGACGGAGTCGATTTTGTTACACTGCACTGTGGAATAACTCGCAAAACCATTGAACAGATAAGAAAGCACAAAAGAAAAATGAATATTGTTTCCCGAGGCGGATCTCTCGTTTTTGCCTGGATGTGTATGACGGGAAATGAAAATCCTTTTTATGAATACTATGATGAGATTTTAGACATCTGCCGTGAATATGATGTTACCATATCTCTGGGCGACGCCTGTCGTCCCGGCTGTCTTGCTGACGCAAGCGATGTTTGCCAGATTGAAGAGCTTGTTCGCTTGGGCGAGCTTACAAAAAGAGCTTGGGCAAAAGATGTTCAGGTTATGGTTGAAGGCCCCGGTCATATGCCCCTTGACCAAATTGAGGCAAATATGAAGCTTCAAAGCACTATCTGCTGTGGTGCGCCGTTTTATGTGCTGGGTCCTCTTGTTACAGATATTGCACCGGGTTATGACCATATTACATCAGCTATCGGCGGCGCTGTTGCCGCTGCGTCAGGAGCCGCTTTTCTGTGCTATGTTACTCCCGCAGAACATCTTGCATTGCCAAATGTAGACGATGTTAAGCAGGGTATTATCGCTTCAAAAATTGCCGCACACGCTGCTGATATTGCAAAAGGAGTAAGGGGTGCCAGAGAAATTGACGATAAAATGGCTGACGCAAGAAGAAGGCTTGACTGGGAGGCACAGTGGGAATGTGCCATTGACCCGGAAACAGCAAAGAAAATCCGTGATGACAGAAAACCGGAGCACGAGGATACCTGCTCAATGTGCGGCAAATTCTGTGCAGTAAGGAGTATGAACAAGGCTCTTAACGGCGAGCACATTGATATCCTGTAAAGCAAGTTAAGATACATAATGATATACTTTAGGAAAAGCTGAATAAATGCCGATGCAAACCGCATCGGCATTTTTCTGTTATAGAATTATACATATTAATCCGTTACAACCGTCATTAATGATTTTTTCAATAGTCTCCCCTATTCTTCGGCGGGCATCGGACGGCATTCTGTATAGCTTATTATGAAGTCCCTCATTTACAAGCTCGTGAACCGACTTTCCGAAAATATTGCTTTCCCAAATCTTTTCGGGGCTTTCTTCAAACTCCTTGAGCAAATAAGATACAAGCTCTTCGGACTGCTGCTCAGAGCCTACAATCGGAGTAACCTCGGTTTTGGTATTTACCCTCATCATATGAATTGACGGAGCACTTGCTTTCAGTCTTATGCCGTATTTTCCGCTTTGCTTTATTATTTGCGGTTCTTCAAGGGTAAGCTCATCAATGGTAGGCATAACTATTCCATAGCCTGTGTCTTTTACCTGTTCATAAGCCTGTGCAATCTTGTCAAATTCCTTTTGCTTTTTTGAAAGCTCTGAAATACAGTTAAGCAGTTCAAATTCGTCCTTGATTTCAATACCCGTCTGCTCGGAAAGCACCTTGTAGAAAAGCGAGGTATCTATATCTACGGCTACAGTTGCAAAGCCTCTGCCCAGATCCAGACTTGCAATGTGGGTGTTTTGGATATATTCACATTCCGATATATCTGTGATTATCTGTTGTACCTCTCTGATTCTTTCAGCCTTCTGAGCAGAGGATTTTATAGTCTCAAATACTGCTGACTTAAGCCAATGATCCCTTTTGAGGCGCACAAGCCATTTCGGGATATCCACCTTGATTTCTTTTACCGGAAATTCAAACAGAAGCTGTGCCAATATTCTTTTAATTTCATTTTCGCTTAGCTCCATACAATTTACGGGAAGAACAGGAACCTGATAAGAATTTGAAAGCTCTTCTGCAAGAGCTATCGCCGTTTTGCTCTCCGGCTCAACAGAATTAAGTAATACTATAAACGGTTTATTTATTGCTTTTAGCTCATTTACAACCCTCTGTTCGCTCTCTACATAATCTTCTCTCTCAATCTCACTGAATGAGCCG
>CALYYZ010000036.1 GCA_945607165.1 uncultured Ruminococcus sp.
GCTTTGATTGATGAATACATAAATAACAGTGGCCGGTTAAGCGAAATTCAAAAAAGGAATGTTGATGTTGATAACAACTCAACGATTGATTCTAACGACATAGATATAATCAAAGGGTATCTGAGTAATGATTATTCCCCCTGTGCTTTCCCTGCCGCAAAAACTTTATACAATAGCGAAAACTATCTTTTCGGAAAGTCTGTATACAGCTGCGGGGACAGTGTTTCAAAAGGTACCGGCACCAATATTCTCGGCAACAACTACTATTCCTACTGCAACTATATAGCAGACGAAAATAATATGACTCTGACTCAAAAGGCAGTGCCCGGTACTACTCTTGCTGTACAAAGCGACAAGACCGGCAATGACAAAAGTATTACTGAGCGAGTTTTGGAAATCAAAGGAGATTACGATTTTATCCTGCTTGAGGGCGGATACAATGATCTGTTCCAGTCTATACCATTGGGTACGGTTACACCCGACGGTGACAGAGACGGAAACTATGATAAGTACACAACCGCAGGTGCAGTAGAGACAATATGTCATTTTTTAAGCAATAATTATGCCGATACACCTAAGCTCTTTGTCCTGTGTCACAAGCGGCAAAAAAGCAAAAACATTTCAGTCTATTGGAATGTTATTAAACAAGCTCTTGACAAGTGGGAGATTCCATATATTGATATCAGCGAGGAAACAGGATTCACCGATATAAACCAAACAATAGCCGACCAATATTTTCGGTTTAAGGAAGCGGATAACGGTGGTGACGGTACACATCCTCTGAAATATGCTCACAAAAAGATATACAAGTCTCTTGTTGAGGAAAAAATGAATGAGATTATTTCTAAAGATGAGCAGATTTATGCGGAAAAAACTGCAGTGGATATGAAAAGGGGTGAAACCGTTAATCTCAATGTTCTTTCTAACCGGAGTAATATTCCCCTTGTCAACTGCCGCTGGACCTCAAGTGATCCGAGCATTGTATCAGTAACGGACAATGGCACGGCAACTGCAAAAAAAGCCGGCACAGTCACCTTGAAGGCTTGTTCTCAGTCAAATATGACAGCGTCGTGTACGGTAACGGTTAGCTCAATAAATCTGAACTGTTCGAGCCTAATCCTCGGAGTGGGTGAAAGCACTACTCTGATAAAAACTATTTTGTATTCAAATGCTGACCAAGCCTGCACATGGTCAAGCAGTAACGCAACCGTTGCTTCTGTTTCATCAAACGGAAAGGTAACTGCTAAAAAAACAGGCACAGCAACTATTACCGTTAAGTCATCAAAGGGATTGACGGCACAGTGCAAGGTAACCGTAAAGAATCCTCCGACAAGCGTAAATACAAACCCAACAAGTCTTACGCTCGGCAAAGGAGAAACCTATACAATCAGCGAGAGTACCAACAGCGGTTCATATGCAAACGCAGCCAATCTTAAGTGGAGCAGCTCTAACACGAGTGTTGCCACAGTCAAAAAAGGCAGCGGAAACAAGGCTACAGTAACCGCAAAGGGAGTAGGTACAGCATATGTTAAAATCACACTTTATAACGGCAAAACCGCACAGTGCAAGGTAACGGTTAAGCCTGCACCGTCAGCTGTTAAGATAAATCCTGCAAGCGTAACACTCGGTGTTGGTGAATGCTATACAATCAGTGAGAGCACTAACAGCGGTTCTTATGCAAATGCTGCAAACTTAAAATGGACAACCTCAAATTCAAATGTTGCTATTGTAACAAAGGGCAGCGGAAATAAGGCAAAAATTACAGCAAAGGGCATTGGCACGGCGTATATAAAAATCACCCTGTACAATGGCAAGACTACACAATGTAAGGTAACAGTGAAGTCTGCACCAGTAAGCGTACGATTAAGCAGCTCCGGCTTAACTCTCAACAGGGGTAAGATATATACGATTTCTGAATTTACAAACGCCGGAAGCTACGCAAATTCGGCAAATCTCAAGTGGAGCAGCACAAATTCAAGCGTTGCATCTGTTGCAAAGGGCAGTGCAAACAAGGCTGTTATTACGGCAAAGTCAAAGGGTACTGCATACATCAGGATTACCCTTTACAACGGCAAAACAGCCCAATGCAGGGTTACGGTGAAATAATTATAAATAACAGCAAATAAAAACACAGGCAGTTCACTATAAGCTGCCTGTGTTTTATACTGATTCCTGATAGAATTTAGACCGCAAAGATGTTAGATATCAATAGCATTGTTTTTCAATAATCTTTTCAGCACATTTTATGCCGTCAACTGCGGCTGAAATTATTCCCCCGGCGTAGCCTGCTCCCTCTCCGCAGGGATAAAGACCTTCAACTGCGATACTTTCAAGCGTGTCTGTGTTTCTCAGAATACGGATAGGGGAGGAGCTTCTTGTTTCGGCTGCTGTCAATAAAGCGTCACCGCTGTCAAAGCCATCAAGCTTTCTGCCCATAGCTGAAATTCCCTTCTTCATTGACTCGCAAACATAGTCGGGTAAAATTTCATTAATATCGGCAAAGGAATACCGTTTTCCTATGCTCGGTGTTACCTCACCTGTTTTTTCAGACCTTCTGCCGTTAACAAAGTCCTCAAGCCTTTGTACGGGTGCAAAATAATCTCCGCCGCCTGCCTTGTATGCTTTTTTCTCAATTTCCCTCTGGAAATACATTCCGGCAAGAGGATGGTCGGACCTGAAATCACTCGGATTTACCCCCACAAGCAATGCCGAGTTGGAATTAACATCATTTCTTGCAAATTCACTCATTCCGTTGGTAACAAGCATACCACTTTCGCTTGAAGCATTTACAACTCTGCCGCCCGGGCACATACAGAAGGTATAAACACCCCTGCCGTTTTCAAGGTGTACATTCATTTTATAGCTCGCTGAGCCTAACCTTTCATTCCCTGCAAATCTGCCGTATTGAGCTTCGTCGATTTTCTCCCTTAAATGCTCAATTCTTGCGCCCACAGAAAAGGACTTGGCTTCAATAGGAAGCTTTTTGTCATACAGCATTTCAAAGGTGTCTCTTGCACTGTGACCGATTGCAAGTATAATGCTATCGGTTTCAATACTTTCGGTCTTACCGTTGTGCTCAATTTGTGCCGAAACAACTTTCTCGTTTTTTGTTTGAAAGCCTGAAAATTTAGTGTCAAAAAGCACAGTACCTCCGAGAGCCAATATTTCTTCACGGATGTTTTTTATGGTTGTTTTCAATTTATCGGTTCCGATATGAGGTTTAGCGTTATACAGAATCTCGTCCGGCGCGCCGTGTAATACAAACTCTTCAAGAACCTTTCTTTGTCTCATATCCTTTGTTCCTGTGTTGAGCTTTCCGTCAGAGAATGTTCCTGCTCCGCCTTCACCGAACTGAACATTGGATTCGGAGCTGAGTGTTCCCGTAGACCAAAACTTTTGAACATCGGCAGTTCTGCGGTCTACATCTTTTCCTCTTTCAATAACAATAGGTTTTGCGCCGCTCTGAGCAAGTATCAAAGCCGCAAATATTCCGGCAGGACCCATACCTACTATTACGGGGGAATGGGTGCCGGTATATTTCGTGATATCATATCTGTATGGTTTTGCTTTTACTGCATTTTTGCATTTTCTGAGTATCCTGTCCTCGCTAAATGCAAGGTCAACATCAACAGAGCAAAGAAAATGTACATCATCTTTTTTTCTTGCGTCAACCGACCTTCTGAATATGCTGACTGCTTTGATTGCCTTTTCTTCTACTCTAAGCTCACGAGCCGCCCTGTTTTTTATGTCCTTGTCCGTGTAATTAAGCTCAAGACGAAGATTATTAAGTCTAATCATAAATTTTCTCCTGCCGTAATTCCGCTTGCAAAGGCAAAGTGCAGGTTATATCCTCCACATTCTCCGCAAATGTCAATAGCTTCTCCGCAGATGAAAAGTCCCTTAACCCTGCGGCTTTCCATTGTCTTTTCGTCAATTTCTCTGCCGAAAACTCCTCCGAGGGAAGCCTGTGCTTTTTCAAATCCACAGTTGCCCTCAACCTTAAATCTCATATCCTTAACGGTATTTACAATGACTGAGATTTCGCTTTCCTTAATAGAATTACATTTTCTTGAAAAGTCATTTATACCGCTTTGCTTTAGTATAGCCTGCCCAAGCCTTTTTTGAAAAATACCGGTAAAAAGCTCGTCAATGGTATTATTTGAAAATAATTCTTTATGCTTTTTGAGAATTATAAATAATTCCTTATTAGAAATATCAGTCAACAAATCAAGTCCTATTTCATATCCTTTGACTGCATAAAGAGAAAGATTAAATATACAAATACCCGAAAGGCAGTCCTCTGTAAACTGCACCTCTCCGTGTTCGGACTTTATTGCTGCACCGTCTTGGTCGTACAATACGGCTTTTGCTTCTGAACGAATACCTTTTAATGACTTCAGCACCCTGTTGTCAACCTTAATCGGACATAAAGCGGGGGAAAAAGGAATCACCTTATGTCCGAAATTCTTAAGATAATCTGCTGCGCTGGCACTTCCTCCAAGCTTTGGTGCTGCCTTTGAACCGCAGCATATTACAAGCTGTTTTGCAGTAAAGATGTTCTCATTGCATTTTATTTCAAAACAATCTCCGCTTTTTCTTAAGCTCTTAACGGTTTCCTTGCAAAAAATCTCAACACCGAGTCTTTCACAAGCAAATCTGAGCGTATCTGTAACAGCGTTAGCCTGTTTACACAGCGGATAATACCGCCCTTCATTATCACAGATGCAGTGCAGTCCAAGCTCTTCAAACCTATAAAGCAAATCATCGGCGGTGATTTTACCTAAGAGGTGTTCACTTTGCTTTACAAATGAACCTGAATACTTTTCGGAGCAGATGTTTTTGTTTGTAAGATTGCATCTTCCGTTGCCGGTAGACATCAGTTTTTTTCCAACTCTGTCATTTTTTTCAATAACAGCGACAGATTTGTTGCTGTTGTGCTGCTTTGCAGTAACAGCACACATAAGTCCCGACGCACCGCCGCCGATGATTAAAGTGTCAAAAAAATGCTTCATAAATTCACCTATAAAAAAGGCAGCACGAGGCTGCCTGATTATATTATTTAAGCCTTAGGAGCAAACAAAGCTCCGATTCCTCCAAAAATACCCATGCTTGCAACGCCCATAATAACTCCGGCGATCAAAACACCGAGCATAACAGCAATAATACTCTGTTTGAATTTCATATTAAGGAAGCTTGCTGCAAGTGTACCCGTCCATGCGCCCGTTCCGGGAATTGGAATACCAACAAAGAGCATAAGTGCAATGAATAAACCCTTGCCTGCCTTTTCCTGAAGCTTTTTGCCGCCCTTTTCACCCTTTTCTACACAGAAGGTGAAAAATTTGCCTATGTATTTTTTATCCTTACCCCAAAGCAGTACCTTTCTTGCAAAGAAAAAAATGATAGGAACGGGTAGCATATTACCGACTATGCAGATAATATATGACCAAATCGGATCAAGTCCCATTCCAATGGCAACGGGTATTGCACCCCTTAGCTCTATTATAGGTACCATAGAAATCAAAAAAACAATCAGATAATTAAGCATAAATTACTCCTTGATAAATAATCTACTACATATATATGACTCGAAATTCCTAACAATTATAGCAGAGAAAGCCTATTTTTGCAAGACGAATCCGGCAAAAATTATAGATATTTATTTGTGAAATTTCCAAAGTAATTTATCTATTTCTATAAATTATTCTTCAAAGATTGACAATATATTTATTTCAAGTAAAATAGTTTATGGAGTGATGTATATGAAAAATCATAAAAGCTCAAAACGCTTTCGGGTGATATTGTTAATTCTTACCGTAGCGGCAACTGTTTTTGTCTTTATCCATTCGTCAATGCCTGCCGATGTATCGGGTGGAGAAAGCGAGGGAGTGCTTAATTTCATCAAAAACCTTTTTAGGTTCTTTGGTGTTGATGTTGCCCTCACTGATCACATTGTCAGAAAGGCTGCGCATTTTATTGAATTTTCAGTTTTAGGTGCTTTGCTTATGAGCTGCGCTTATTCATTCAATAAAACCCGACCACTGAAGTATTGCTCTCAAATACTGTTTTTCGGGCTTGCAATTCCTGTAGCAGATGAAGCTATACAGCTTAATGTTGCGGGCAGATCGGGACAGATTACGGATGTGCTGCTTGATTTTTCCGGTGTAATTTTCGGGGCACTTGTTATGTTCATTGTTTTTGCAGTTTACCGACGCATAAGAAAAATAGTATGATAGGAAAATCTGATGATTATTGAGAGGACATAGGATATGGAAATGGTTAAGGAACAAATAAAAGAAAACAAGATGGGTACGATGCCGATGACAAAGCTTATACTTTCAATGTCGTTGCCTGCAATTTTTTCAATGACAATTCAGGCGATGTACAATGTTGTTGACAGTATATTTATAGGTCAGTACGATATAAACGGACTTACTGCAATGTCATTTGCATTTCCTTTGCAAATGCTTATTATTGCAGTTTCTGTCGGTACGGCTGTCGGAGTCAATTCTCTGGTATCAAGAAAGCTCGGTGAAAAAGACTATAAATCCGCAGATTCGGCTGCAACTCACGGCTTATTCACCTGTGTGTTTAGTTATCTGATTTTTTTAGTGTTAGGACTGTTTTTATCGTCTCCGTTTATGAAAGCCTATACGAGCAATCAAGCTATTGTCGAATACGGTATTCAGTATCTCTCAGTAGTTCTTTGCTTCTCATTGTTTGTAATTGTTCAGGTAATGATTGAAAAAACGCTTCAGGCAACGGGCAATATGATATTTCCTATGCTGTTTCAGCTAACCGGTGCAGTTGTAAATATTATTCTTGACCCTGTTCTTATTTTTGGTATTGGTTTTATTCCTTCTATGGGAGTTATGGGTGCAGCTATTGCAACGGTATTCGGACAGTTCTGCGCAATGGTATTTGCAATAATTGTGCTATTCTGTAAAAAGCACGAGGTAAACATATCCTTCAAAAACTTTAGATTAAGTCCGACTATGCTTAAGAAGATATATGCTGTAGGGCTTCCGTCCGTAATTATGCAGTCAATCGGCTCAATAATGATTATTGGGCTTAACGCAATCCTTTCGGTAAACGAAAGCTATGTAACGGTACTCGGAATATACTACAAGCTTCAGAGCTTTGTGTTTATGCCGTGCTTCGGTCTCAATCAGGGAGTTATGCCGATATTAGGCTACAATTACGGAGCCAGAAATAAGAAAAGACTGTATTCTGCTCTTAAGCACGGCATAATAATTGCAATTATCATAATGTCGATAGGTACTGCACTTATGTGGCTGATTCCCGACTCGCTTATTTCAATGTTCGGCGGAACTCAGAGTATTATGTCGGTCGGTACCTTTGCTTTCAGAATTATCAGTATTTGCTTCATTCCGGCAGCGGCAGGTATTCTGTTTACCACCTTGTTCCAGGCGGTAGGAAAGGGCATAAGAAGCCTGCTTATGTCATTTTGCCGCCAGATTGTTCTTATACTTCCCGTTGCTTATTTCCTGTCATCTGTCGTTGGGCTTTGGTCGGTGTGGCTTGCTTTCCCGATAGCCGAAGCTTTTTCACTTATGTTGGCGATTAGTTTTTTCATTAACTTAGTAAAAGGAGATTTTAAAAAACTCGGTTAAGTTTGTACGCCTCAATGCATATATTTGCATTGAGGTGATTTTTTTGAATGAAGAAAATAAAAACAGTATAACCTATGATGAAAATTGGCAGACAGTATCTCAAAGTGAATATCCCGAGGTGACCTTAGAGCCTATTTCGGAACAACACGATAACAGCGGCGATATTAGCAAAACGAAAAGACCTAACACCTTTCTGCTGTTGACAATTCAGCTCATAGCCTGCCTTGTAATAGCTCTGGCTGCATTCATAATTAAGAACATAGGCGGCGATCTGTACACACAAACCCATAAATGGTATACTGCAAATCTTAATGCTTCGGCAATTTTTGATTCAAACAATTCACTTGACCTGTCTAATATTTTTTCTCAGTCTACGCCGGATGAAATTTAGTCTGTTTTCTATAAAGGTGAAAATTTCGTTTATGCTCATATGCCTTGCTGCAATCTGCCTGATTTTCGATTTATTCGGCAGCTTTGTCTGCTGTATTTCGGCGGTAGTCCTTCATGAGTCAGGTCATCTTGCGGCTATGAGTATTTTTGGGTATAAGCCGGAAAGTATCAATATATCATTGTTTGAAATAAAGATTTCCGACTCAAAACGCCTGCAAAAATCGTTTACAGAAAACATTTTGATAATTTTTTCGGGTCCTTTTGCGAATTTTATTTGTTTTATTCTCTTTTATCTGTTATACTTATCAGTAAACGAATATTTTTTTTCGTTTGCGGCGGCAAATTTATCTGTGGGACTATTTAACCTGCTGCCGGTTATTTCCCTTGACGGTGGACAGCTGCTGTATATTATACTCAGCAGATTTGTTTCAGATTCCGCAGCGGAAAAAACCGTAGGTGTAATTACCTTTGTTTCCATATTTCCGCTTGCCGCACTCGGATTTCTGCTTTTGCTCGAATCAAAATACAATTTTTCGCTTCTTTTTGTCTGCGTATATCTTGTTTTTTCACTCGTATGCAAAAGCAACAGATATTACTGACGGAGGTATATAATGGTCAGCAAGGATGTTGAAAAGCTGTTACTAAAGGTTCAAAAGCCCGGAAGATATGTCGGCGGAGAACTGAATGAAGTAATTAAAGAAAAAGACAGTGTTGATGTAAGATTTGCATTTTGTTTTCCGGATACATACGAGGTGGGTATGTCACACCTCGGAATGAAAATCCTCTACAGTCTTTTAAATTCAAAGGATTATATTTGGTGTGAGCGTGTTTTTGCTCCTTGGATAGATATGGAAAAGGAAATGACTGACAGGAATATTCCGCTTTATGCTTTGGAAAGCGGCGATCCTGTTTCTGATTTTGACTTTATAGGATTTACCCTGCAATATGAGCTTAGCTTTTCAAATGTTCTAAATATGCTTCGCCTTTCAAATGTTCCTATAAAAAGCAGCGACAGAAAAGACCTTCGTCAGATTGTAGTTGCCGGCGGTCCCTGTGCCTGCAATCCGGAGCCTTTAGCAGATTTTATTGATCTTTTTTTCATAGGAGAAGGCGAGGAGGTTGACCTTGAGGTAATAGAAGTTTTCAGAAAGTGCCGCAAAGAGGGAAAGAGCCGTTCAGAGTTTCTGAGACTTTGCTCTCAGATAGAGGGCGTATATGTTCCCTCTCTCTATGATGTGGAATACAACGATGACGGCACAATTAAAAGCTTTATGCCTAAGGATAATGCACCCGCAGTTGTACATAAACGAATAATGAAGGATATGAATACCTCGTTTTATCCCGACAATTTTGTCGTACCCCTTGTTGAAATTGTTCATGACAGAGCAGTTCAGGAAATTTTCAGAGGCTGTATACGAGGCTGTCGGTTTTGCCAAGCAGGCTTTATTTACCGTCCCGTTCGTGAAAAAACTCCCGATGTTATAAATGAGCAGTGCAAAAAGCTTTGTAAAAACACAGGCTATGACGAGGTATCTCTTTCCTCGCTCAGTTCAAGTGACTACAGTCAGATTGTCCCCTTGCTCGAGAAGCTTACAGAATGGAGCAAAGATGAGAAAGTAAGTATATCCTTACCGTCTCTGCGTGTTGACGGCTTCACCGACGAAATAATGAATAAAATAAAGACCGTTCGCAAAAGCGGACTTACCTTTGCCCCGGAGGCAGGAAGCCAGCGTTTGCGTGATGTAATAAATAAAAATGTCAAAGAAGACGAGCTTCTCTCTACCTGTGCAACCGCCTTTGACGGCGGTTGGACAACTGTCAAGCTCTATTTTATGATAGGACTACCCACCGAGACGCTTGATGATGTTGCCGCAATCGCCAAGCTCGGACAGTCTGTTGTAGATACTTATTACAGCTGTCCTAACAAACCGAAGGGAAAATCGGTAAGGGTAACTGTTTCTGCATCCTCCTTTGTTCCTAAGCCGTTTACTCCTTTTCAGTGGGAACCTCAGGATACTATTAACGACCTGCACATCAAGCAGGAACACATCAAGAATTCCATCACAACTAAAAAGATACAGTTTAACTATCACGATGCCGACACAAGCTTTCTTGAAGCAGTATTTGCAAGGGGCGACAGAAAGCTTTGCAGAATACTTGAACTTGCCTGTGAAAAAGGCTTTCACTTTGACGGTTGGAACGAGTGCTTCAATCTTGATGAATGGCTTAAGCTCTTTGAAGAATGTGGTATAGATCCGTCCTTTTATGCCAACAGAAGACGCTCTTTTGATGAGATACTCCCTTGGGATCACATCGACTACGGTGTAACAAAAGAATATCTTATCAAGGAATGTGAAAAGGCTTACAAAAATACAACAACACCGCATTGCAGACTTAAATGCAACAACTGCGGTGCTGCGAAATACGGGGAGGGTGTGTGCTTTGAAAAATGTAAGAATATGGTTTAAAAAGGACTGTGAGTGCAGATATATTTCTCATCTTGACTTAAACCGCTGTATGCTCAGAGCCTTGCACAAGAGTAAAATTCCTGTTTGGCACACCGAGGGATTTAATCCTCATCCGTTCGCAACCTTTCCTTTGCCTTTGTCACTCGGCTTCAGGGGAGAGAATGAATGTATGGATGTTCGTCTTGAGGATGATGATTATTCTTTTGAAGAAATAATTATAAATCTTAATCAGTGTCTGCCCCGAGGAATCAGAGCTTTTTCTGTCACTGAGCCGCTGATGAAGGCAGGAAGGATTGCCTATGCAGATTTTACTGCGGTCATAGAATCTGAAAATGCAAGCTCAACCATACTTGCCGAAAAGCTTAGAGAGTTTTATTCACAGGATAAAATCGAAATAGAAAAGCGAACAAAAAAAGGCTCAAAGGTTATTGACATTAAGCCGTCGGTAAAAAAATTTGAAATCAATGAAAAATTTGAATTTGTGCAGCTTAATCTTATTCTATCTGCAGGAAGTACAGACAATGTCAATCCTAATCTGCTTTTTTCGGCATTTGAAGCCTTCAGCGGTATAAGTGTTGACGCAGAAATTACAAGAAACGATTTATATAATTCCGATATGGAATTATTTAGGTAGGTGATTATATGTTTGAATTTACGATCAGGGAATCTGGTTTTTTAAACGAGTTTTACAGTATGTTTTCCGATTATGTAAACAAATCCTATAAGTTTACAATGAGCTTTATTTCCAATCCTATATTAGCTGATTATCGTGAAAATGTGCGCCTA
>CALYYZ010000037.1 GCA_945607165.1 uncultured Ruminococcus sp.
TTTGACACTGCCACATTGAAGATATAACCCTCATCAAGAACAGCGCTCATTCCTATGTAGCCGACAACCTTTTCTTTCTCACAAGCCGCAAGAAACAAAGAGGTATCGTTATTTATTTCTTCAGCCAAGCTCTGTTTTGACCAAGGATGAGAAAAGCACTCGGTTTCTATTGCGGCAACCTGTTCAAGATGAGTTTCAGTCATTTTTTCAATTCTCATATTCTTTTATTATTTCCTCAACAGAATTATAAATCTCATCTCTGCATATTCTGTAAATCTCTGTGCTTCCTCCGTAGGGATCGTCAACCGACAACACGCTGATGTCATCGGCAGGAACAAAATAATACTCAGAGAGCAGCTTTGCGTGACTTTGAGACATACAGTAAATATGCTTGTAATCCTCAATATTTACATCATTTATTTCGGTTGAACGAAAATCAGTGAGGTCAACGCCGATTTCCTTGCACACTGAAACAGATTGTTCGGAAGCCGTCAGACCTGAGATTGTGGCAACACCGAAGCTTTCGGCAACAACCGAAACACCCTTTTCAGCCGCAAGCTTATTAAATATTCCCTCAGCCATAGGACTGCGACAGGTATTGCCTGTGCATACAAATGCAATTTTATCCCTTTGCGTCATACCAAGTGTCCCCCATTGCGGCATCAGCGATAAGCGGAACGCTCAGACTGACCGCATTTTCCATTTCCTCTTTAAGAATTCTTGTTACAATCTGACTTTCTTCGGCAGGAGCCTCGACAATAAGCTCATCGTGCACCTGTAAAATCAGTCTTGCCTGAAGGTTTTCTCTTTTAATCCTGTCATTAACCTTAATCATTGCAATTTTTATTATATCCGCAGCAGTGCCCTGTATAGGCATATTTCTTGCGACACGCTCACCAAAGGCACGAAGCATATGCTTTGATGAGGTCAACTCAGGCAGATATCGCCGCCTGCCGAACATTGTTTCAACATATCCGTTTTGCTTTGCCCTTTCAACAATGCTTTTCATATATATATCTACTCCGCTGTAGTGAGCAAGATAATTTTTGATATACTGCGACGCTTCCTTATTGGTGACACCGATATCCTTTGCAAGCGAGAAGGCGCCTATTCCGTAGACAATGCCGAAATTAACCGCCTTTGACCTGCCTCGCATTACGGGAGTTACCATTTCCAGAGGGAGATTAAATACCTGTGACGCTGTGATTGCGTGGATATCATCATTATTTTTAAAGGCATTTATCATATTTTCGTCATTTGAAATATGAGCAAGCACTCTAAGCTCAATTTGAGAATAGTCGGCATCAACAAGCACCCAGCCCTTTTCTGCCCGGAAAAATTTTCTCATTTCTCTGCCCAGCTCGGTACGAACAGGTATATTTTGCAGATTAGGCTCGGTTGAGCTTATTCTTCCTGTGCGTGTTTCCGTCTGATTGAAGCTTGAATGAATCCTTCCGTCAGCTGCAATTACCTTTAGCAAGCCTTCGCAATATGTCGAGTTGAGCTTTGTCAGAGTACGGTAGTTGAGCACCATTTCTACAACGGGATGCTCGTATCTCAGGCTTTCAAGCACCTCTGCATTTGTGCTGTAGCCGCTTTTGGTTTTCTTTTTGCAGGGAAGCCCAAGCTCCTCAAACAAAACCTTGCCGAGCTGTTTAGGAGAGTTTATATTAAAAATTGTGCCTGCACTTTCATAAATTGACTGCTCAAGTGAGGATATTTGTTCGGTTAGCATTTTTCCGTAACGCTCAATACCCTGACGGTCAACTCCGAAACCTATGTTCTCCATTTTTGCAAGAACATTTGCAAGCGGAATTTCTACCTCTGAAAGAAGCCTTTCCTGCTCGTTTGCCTTAATTTTATTCATAAGCTTTTCGCAAAGTCTGTCATAAACGGCAAGCGGCGCATACTGTCTTTGCTGTTCGTCATCCGCTAAGGGCAAATCAATTTCATAAGCCTTGCAAAGATTTTCGTCTGAGTAATCCTTTGACGATGGCTCAAGCAAATAGGCTGCAAGCTCTGTATCAAACACAAGTGAATTTACCTCAAATCCATATTTATCGGCATAGGCAAATATCTGCTTGGAGTTTCTTGTGTATTTTTTGACCGAGCTGTTTGTCAGTATTTTTCGGAACAATTCAGAGTTTTTACTAATATAAACTTTACCGTCACATAAAACAGAAAAGGATTTTAATTCTTCACAGGAAATATCTGCCGTAAAATATGCGGTGTCGCTAATTTTCTTTTGCAGTATATTACCTTCGGTATCCTCAATAACCTCAAGCCTTGTCTGCTCGGATTGCTCTGTTTGTGAAACGGCAACATCATTAAAGCCGAACTTGTCAATCAACGAAAAAAGTTCAAGTCTTGACATAAGCCTTGCACACTCGCCCGGGTTTTCACATATAACAATATAGTCCTCTACATTATTGTTTACCGGAGCAGTGCGACAGATTTCGCCCAACATTCTGCTGAGCAACGCATTTTCCTTGGAGTTTTTGAGCTTATTTCTGACGCCGTCTTTTATTTCAAGCTCATCAATATGCTCATAGATATATTCAACTGTATGGTATTTCTGAATCAGATCGCCTGCACCCTTCGGACCTATACCCTCAACTCCGGGAATATTATCGGATGAATCGCCCTGAATGGCTTTAATTTCTATCAGCTCCGCAGGTGTTACTCCGTAATCCTCCATTATTTTTTCGGGTGTATAAATAATATCGTCCTTATTTGTGCAAAGATGAACGCTTGTTTTTTCGGAAACAAGCTGGAGGCTGTCACGGTCGCCTGTAGCAAGCACACATTCGTTGACGCCTGCCTCACAAGCCGCTGCAAGGGTGCCGAGAATATCGTCTGCCTCGTATCCTTCGCAAGTAACAATTCTATATCCCATATGAGCAAGAAGCTCTTTTAATATGGGCAGCTGTGACGCAAGCTCCTCGGGCATCCCCTTTCTGTTTGCCTTGTAACCTGCATATGCCTTATGACGAAAGGTCGGAGTCTTTAAATCAAATGCAATAGCAACTGCGTCAGGCTTTTCAGTATTTTGAAGCTTTAAAAGCATAGTCAAAAATCCATAGATTGCATTTGTAAACTGACCGTCCTTTGTAGTAAGAGGTCTGATGCCGTAGAACGCACGGTTTAATATACTGTTTCCGTCTATTACAAGTAATCTCATAGCTTATACATCACATCCGTTATTTTTCCGTTTTCGTAGAACACTCTGGGAACACGCTTAGAAACAAGGCAAATTACCTCGTAATTGATAGTGTCTGTATTTTCGGCAACAGTGTCTGCGGTCATCTCGCCGTTTTCTCCGCTTCCGAAAACAATCGCCTCGTCTCCTATTGAAATATCGGGGATATCGGTTACATCAACCATAGTTTGATCCATACATATTCTGCCCAAAATTTTCGCTTTTTTCCCGTGAATCAGAACATATCCGTTTTGAGCATTTTCCCTGATAAAGCCGTCTGCATATCCTATGGGAAGGGTTGCAACCCTCATATCCTTTTGCGCCGTAAAGGTTCTGCCGTAGGAAACATCGGAGCCTTTCTTCAATTCTTTAATGTGGGCTATTACTGTTTTGAGAGTCATCGCAGGAATAAGACTGAGCCGATCGGCAAGCTTTGATGAGGGTGCAAGACCGTAAAGAATGATTCCTGCACGGGTCATATCCTCATATGTTGACGGATAATCCTCTATTGCTCCGCTGTTAGCACAGTGAGCTATCTTTACGGCAATACCGTTTTCTGCAAGCTTTGACTTGACATAGCTGAAATTGGAGTATTGCTTTTCAGTGAAGTCTTTACCCTCATAGGCCTCGTCAGACACGCAAAAGTGCGTAAACAAGCCCTCTGTCTCGAGATTTGGCAGGCTTGCCGCTTCACAAATTTCTTTTACGGAATAATCGTCTCTCGGGAACTGCTGACACATAAAGCCGATTCGGCTCATTCCTGTATCAATTTTTATGTGTATTTTGCAGCAACAGCCTTGCCTTTGACACTCGGCCGAAATAAGCTTTGCGTATTCAAGCGAATATACAGCCTGTGAAATATTATTTTCACACAGCTGTTTTGCAAAATCGGGCGGAGTGTAGCCGAGTATCACAGTCGGAAGTGATATTCCGAAGCGGCGAAGCTCTAAGGCTTCGTCAATATTTGAGACAGCAAAAAAATCAGCACCGAGCTTTTGGTAAGTCTTGGCGAGCTTCACGGCACCGTGTCCGTAGCCGTCAGCCTTGATTACACAGCAAAGCCTTGTGTTGCCGCAGAGCTTTGATTTTATTTGATTAAAATTATGCTTTATGGCGTCAAGTGAAATCTCCGCCCAGGTTCTTTTAGGAAAGTCCATTGCTGTTCCCTCAATCTAAAATAATATTTTTAAGTTTATTACTTTGTACAGCTTTAAGCGTTCATTATCCACATTATTATATTACTTTTTGCACGGTAAATCAACACCAAAGCACAAAATCCCTGCTTCTAATGATACAGGGATTTTGGAATTATGTAATTATTACATTTAATCATCTATGATTTCAAGCTCACTGTCGGATACACGGCGAAGCTCTTTTTTGTTGAAAGCGTCGTATATAACCGGAACGATGTAGAGCGTCATAAATGTCGCATATAGCAGACCGCCTATGCAGACAATGGCAATAGGCTGCATCATCTCTGCGCCTGTTCCCACTCCAAATGCCATGACAGACAAACCTAAAACAGTGGTAAGGGCAGTAATAAGAATAGGACGCATACGGGTTTTGCCGGCTTCAACTATTGCTTCAACACGCTCTTTTCCGTCAAGACGGAGACGGTTGATATAATCTACCAGCACAATTCCGTTATTCACTATGATACCGCACAGCATTACAAAGCCGATAAGTGAAACAACGCTGACATCAAAGCCGGTGATAATCAGGGCGAGGAATCCGCCTGTGAAGGCAAGCGGTAATGTGAACATTATGATAAACGGTGATTTAAGGCTCTGGAACTGTGCAACCATAATCAGATAAATCAGAATCACACCCAATGCAAGCATAAGAAGCATTTGCGACATTGCCTCCATAGTGGCTTTATCACTTCCGACAAATTCTATTGAGCAGCCCTGAGGCAGCTTATAATCACTGAACAGCTGTTTTGCATCGTTTGTAACCTGTGACAGAACTCTTCCCGACTTGACAGTTCCGCTGACAGTGAGAAAGCGTTTTTGAGCCTTTCGTGAAATCGCATCGAGCGTTTCGGAGTCGGACACCTCTGCCACAGAGGATAGAGAGGTGTGTTTTGTATTGCCTTCTTTGTCTGTGTAGCTTATCGAAATTTTGCCTATACTGTCGGCTGTGGTTTTAAGTGCTTCGTCCTTAACGATTACAACATCAAGCTCCTTACCGTCGGAATTAGTAAGGGTTGTAGCAGTTTTTTCGCCCGAAACGGCTGAAGCAACCTGCTGATATATTTGAGCTACAGTGAGTCCCTTTTGGGCAGCCTTTAGCTTGTTAACGCTGACCCTTATTTCAGGAGAGGTTGCACCTACACCGCTGTCTGCCTCGTCAATGCCATCAAGCTTTTCGAGCTTTTCAGCCATATCCTGAGCAGTTGACTTTAGCGTGTCAAGGTCAGTGCCGTAAACGGTAATCTGAACGCTGCCGTCTCCGAGCAAGGCAGACATTGAGCTTGTTGAATCTCCGCCAACCTCAACTTCACCGTTGATTTTCTCAAGATCCTTCGATACCTTTTCGGAAATCGTATTACTTTGCTTTGTATATTCTTCCTTGAAAACTGCGCTTGCAGAAACAGTGCCCGCCTCTGACGAGCCTGAGCCTATACCCATAACAGAAGACGCCGAGCCGGTCATTACACCGACTGTCTCAAACTCTTTGTATTTGTTGAGAATCTCGCTTACCTGTTCGGCTGTCTGAGCAGTTTCCTCATAGGTTGCATTGTCATCAAGCTTGACGGTAATCTGAAGTCCGGTGCTGCTCATTTCGGGCATAAAGCTGAAGCCTCTGGCAAGAGAACCGAACACACTTACCAAAAGGAGAACAACTACTGCAAGAATTGAGAGCACTTTATGTCTGAGAACAAATCGAAGCGATTTTTCGTAATTTGCTGAAATTTTTCCGTTTTGATTTGATCTGACCTTTCTTATTCTTCTGAGCATACCCTGTCCCATTGCCGGAACAAGAGTCAAGGCCACAATAAGGCTCGCAAGCAATGAATAGGTAATTGTCAGTGCCATATCCACAAACAGCTGTCTTGTTATTCCTTCAACGAATACTATGGGAAGAAAAACGCAGATTGTAGTCAGTGTTGATGAGGTTATTGCTCCGGCAACCTGTCTGGCTCCGTTGAGAGACGCCTGAACTGCAGAATAGCCGAGACTGCGCAGGCGGTAAATGTTTTCAATTACAACAACAGAGTTATCCACCAACATTCCGACGCCTATCGCCAGTCCGGAAAGAGATATCATATTGAGAGTAACTCCGCTGAAATACATCAGCACTATTGCAAAAATTACACTTATCGGAATTGAACAAGCCACAATAGCAGTGGGCTTGATATCACGCAGAAACAGCAGAAGTATTATTACGGCAAGCAAAGCGCCCAAAAGCAGATTTTGTAAAACGCTGTCAACAACTATGGTAATATAGTCACCCTGATTAAACATTGTTGTAAAGTGCAGTCCGTCATATTCCTTTTCCAATTCGGCAAATTCATCATTTATACTCTTGCACACGGCAGAGGTTGAAACATTGCTCTGCTTTAGGAAGCTGAGTATCAAGCCGTGTTTACCGTTTATTTTAGCATATATTTCATCGGTATTATCAGAAACGAATACATCTGCTACATCGGAAAGGGTAATTACACCTATGCCGTCTATCTTTGTATCAAATAAGGCAAGGTCTGACAACTCCTTTTCGGAATCAAGCTCGTCGCCGACTCTGACCATAAGCTTATTATTTGCTCCGTCTGTAACATAGCCGGCAGGCATCGAGAAATTCTGAGCAGTCAGTATTCCGGAAACGGTGTCAAGCGTCACCGTTTGCGTCATATCCGCTTTATCCTTGGCTGACTTTTTTGCATCGGAAAGTTCCTTTGCGGAGGATTCAATTTCCTTTTGAGCAGAGCTTAACTGCGTGACAGCCGCTTCAGCCTGAGATTGCTTTGACACTAATGTTGAAAGCGCACCCGACAGCTTAAAGTCTGCATTTGCCCTTTGAGCAGATATCGTTGCAAGAGCCTTGTCAACTGTGACGCTTTTGTCGTCAAGTCCGTTAATTGCCGAATCAATTTGAGCAATACCGTTGTTGAGCAACGCTATTTTATCGCTGAGCGTTTTCAGCGTGGAATCTAACAGCTGTGTGTTTGTTCCGAGCTTTTCAAGTGAAACAATAAGATTGTTTATTGATGAGTTTACCAAGGAAAGAGCAGCGTTTCCGCTTTGGATTGCTGCTGCAAGGTATTCTTTTTTTATGCCGAAGGGCTTGAGCATCTCGTCAATCTCAGAGAGCTTTGCTTCAAGCTTTTTGTATTCCTCACTTTCGGGATCCGTCTCTTTCATCTGTGCAAGAACAGCTATGTAATCATCGCTGATTCTGTTAAGCTCTTTGAGCTGTGATGTAAGCTGCGACTTCTGTGCAAGAAGCTCATCATAGGAGGTCTTTATAGACAGCAATGCCTTGTAAACCGCTTCCAAAGGCTGTTTTGTTTGGGTAAGAGCAGCCTTTTGATCAAACAGCTGCATCTTTGCCGAAAGAATCTGAGTCTTTCCTGCCTCTGCTTCTCCCTGCGCCTTTTCAAGCTCCTTTGACGCAGTCTCTCTTTGAGCATTTATTTGATCTATTGATGATGAAATGGTAAGCGCACCGTTTTTTGCCTGTTCAATATTGCTGTTGATCTCATTCTTTGCTTTTTTGAGCTTATCCTCAGCATCGGCAAACTGATTTTCCAGGGCGGCGGAAATTTGCCTGTTAAGTGCATTGATTTTTGACTCAGAGAGAACAACGCTCTCCTGTTCAACCACCACTCCCTTTGTGCTTACTGAAGCAACACCGTCAATGCCCTCAAGCCGGTTCATCAGCTCGTCTGTCACAAAATCAGACAGCTCTGTTCTTCCCTTTTGCTCATAATCGACTGCTGTCATTGCGACGGGAAGCATACTCGGGTTTGCCTTGATCAGATACGGAGTGCCCACTGCGTCAGGCCATGCGTCGGAAACAGTGTCAAGGCTTGAACGGATATCAACGGTAGCTGAATCCATATTTGTTCCGTCCTCAAACTCAATGAGCAGCATAGAATAATTATCGGCAGAGGTGGAGGTGATTTCCTTTACTCCGTCAATTATTGAAATTGACTTTTCCAGCGGTTTTGTAACCGTTGCTTCGACAGTTTCGGGGGTTTGACCTCCGTAGGCAGTCATTATCATTGCATAGGGTAAATCTATATTTGGCATTAAATCAGGCGTCATTCTTAAAAATGATACCACACCAAGCACAATGACAATTACTACACATACAAAAACTGTCACAGGTTTTTTAATACTGAATTTTGATAGCATTGAATACTCCTTTCATCCATCAGGTCTGATTATCAGCTGCACCGGCTTTTATTATTTCAAGCTTGCGCATATAGCTTTTTCTTACAATCTGATAATCCATTCCTGCAACATATACATTAAACACGGCATTTTTCAGCACCTGAATAAGTATCTGAGTCAGATTGATTATGTCCTCGTCACACTTAAACCTGAGATTCTCACGATTGAATTGCATAGAAATATCATGGATGGTTGTAAGACCGCCGAAGCGGTTGACAAGGTATTCGGAAATTATGTCATCATTAGCCTTCAGATTTTTTAATAAGTTTTTCAAAACCTTTTTTTGTCCCGGATCATCAGCAAATTCGGAAATGGTATCAAACAGATTTTCAAATGTATAGAAAATATCACCGTTTGATAAAAGCAGGGCTTGCTTTGTACTGCCTTCAGACTTCTTTACAAAAGCCTTTGCCAACACCTCAACAAGGTCAACCTTGTCATCGAAATACTGATAAAAGCTGCCCCTTGATATGCCGGCTGCTTTGATTATTTTGTTAATGCTGATTTTTTCGGCAGGAGCCGAGGAAAACTCTTTCATAACAGCCCCGATAATTCTCTTGCGTTTTTCCTCCGGCAGATTATAGAAGGTCTTTTTTATCATACAATCACCCAACCTATATTCTGTTGCCATATGACAACCTATCATATTTTATCACTATGGGAAATATATGTCAATACTCACAGAAACAATACCAACAGCCTTATAGCAAAACAAAATGAGGCGATGCAGATAAAGCACCGCCTCGAAAGAATCTACCTAATTTTTTCAGTGTAATCCAGAGCTATCCAGCCGGCGCCGCTTTTGAGCTTGCCCCACTTTTTAGCCCCTTTGCCGTTCTTTTCGGCAACAATGGTATAGGCTCCGCCTTGTTCTATGGCACCGACAATCTCGTAATCAGAGCCTGCACCCTTTCTGATGTTGACTCCGTCGCTCGGAGTGATTCGCACGATATAGGGTTTAAATCCGCCGGACGAGCCGCTTGACGAGGAGTCTCCGGAGGGCTTTTTATAGCTTACGCTGAAGTATGAGCAAAGTCCCTTGCAGATTGCCTCACCGATTTTTGCTGTGTTATTAATTATCCAGTCTGAGCCGGTTTTTGTGTCGTGAAACTCGCACTCTACATATACGGTAAGAGCCTTGGGCACATTGATTTCATAAAGTCCTGTCTGATAGGTTACGCTGTCGGCTGTACCGGGAGAGATTTTTCCAAGCTCACTGAGCACCGCCTGACAAGCCTTTCGTCCGTTTGAGTTAAGGCAAAAAATCCTTGTGCCTCCCGTTATCTTGCCGTTGTAGGCGTTAGTGTGGATAGGCATATGAATATCTGCGCCGAATTTATCGGACTCAACACAACGGGTTTGCATAAGCGTGCCGGACTTTCCGACCTTTACCTCAAATCCGCAGCGTTTCAGTGCCTTAGCAGCGGCAGCTGCGATTTTGTCGCACTGAGCCATTTCGTTTGTGTTTCCTGTTGCATAGGTGTTACCGTTTTGATTTGACGGAGACAGGTATATTTTTTTAGCCATTTTTGTTTTCCTCCCCTCTTTCGATGTTCATTACCGCCGCAGCGCCGGCAGATACTGCCGATACGCAAAGACCGAAAAGGGCATTTTTCACAAGATCACCGTCATTAAAATTTATTCCTCCGACATAGAGTGAAACATTTGTAATTAAATAACCTATTGCTGTCTGAAAAAAGGTACGCAGAGCCTTCCTTAAGCAAGCTTTAGTAAAACAAGGTTTTGTTATTTTCATATTTTTCACTTTCCTTTCTCAGTTTTGTTCGTTTTCAAGATCGGTAATACGATGGTCTGCTGTTTTCAGTTTATGCTCAATTACAGCTTCGTGCTGCTCAATTCGATAAACTCTTTCGATCAGATTGTTGTGCTTGTCAACCTTTTTTTCAAGCTGCTGTATTCTGTAGTTAGACAGTCTTGCGGCTGCGAAAATTCCCGCAAGAGTGCCGATTAAGGTACCTGCAAATGACAGCAGTGAAATAATAATCTGTTCGTTCAATTAATCACCTCCCATTAACGGAGATAAAAAAAGAAAAGCTGCATACTTTTATGCAACTTTTCCCATATTTATTTTATTAATGAAATCCGATTATAACAGTCTCAGAGAAAGGTACTTCATAAATATTGAGTCAGACTTCAAGCATAGGTTTCAAATACCTTCCGGTGTAGGATTTTTCATTGTCGGCAACCTCCTCGGGAGTACCCTGGGCAATTATTTCGCCGCCCATATCTCCTCCCTCGGGGCCGAGGTCAATGATGTGATCTGCCGTTTTGATAAGGTCAAGATTATGTTCAATTACAATAGCAGTGTTTCCTCCCTCTACCAAAAGCTGGATAACATCAACAAGCCTGTGTACATCGGCTATATGAAGTCCGGTTGTCGGCTCGTCAAGTATATATACAGTCCTGCCTGTGCTGCGCTTTGAAAGCTCGGTAGCAAGCTTTACTCTTTGAGCTTCGCCGCCGGACAGTGTAGTAGCAGGCTGACCGAGCTTGATATATCCAAG
>CALYYZ010000038.1 GCA_945607165.1 uncultured Ruminococcus sp.
CCTGCCGCTCCCGCAGCACCCGATATGGGCGGAATGTACTAATCAGTGTTTCCCTATATATATTTCAAGAGCATTGCAAATTGCAGTGCTCTTGCTTTTTTATTTCGTATATATTATAATATGGCTGAAAGATTAGTATATATAATTAAGGAATTTATATCAAGGTTGGTGTAAATGTGAAAATAAAAGAAGATTTTTTACTCCGCAAGGTTGCCGATTCATATGTTGTTGTTCCTGTCGGTGCTATGACATTAGATTTCAATGGAATAATTAACCTGAATGAAACCGGAGCCTTTCTTTTTGAACTTCTGCAGAAAGAAGCAGACAGGCAGGAGCTTATCGAAAAAATGCTTGAGACCTATGAGGTAGACAGAAAAACTGCTGAATATGATATAGATTTGTTCATTAAAAAGGCAAAGGAAGCGGATATTCTTGAGTAAAGAAGTCGAGTTGAGCAGTGTAATCGAATTAATGATTGAAAAGCTTGAGCAGGGTGGAAATGTAGCCTTTACACCCTGCGGAAAGAGTATGCTGCCAATGCTGCGTGACGGAGAAGATGTTGTAATTCTGACAAAACCGAACGGAAGACTGCACCTCTTTGACATTCCCTTCTACAAAAGAAGTGACGGTTCATATGTATTGCACCGTGTTGTAAATTTTGATTATGACGGTTCATATGTGCTTTGCGGTGATAATCAGTTTGATTATGAACACGGAATAACTGATGAAAACATAATAGCGGTGGTAACGGCTTTTTGCAGAAAGGGTAAGTCCTACACAGTTTCTTCCCTTCGTTACAGGTTTTATCTCAACTTTTGGCATTATACAAGATTACCGAGACGGGTAATCAGGGCAGTAACCACAAGAATTAAAAGAATACTTCCGAAAAGAAAGAAAAATACAAATGAAGAGACATCTGACTCAAACAGAAAAAAGTGAATACAGCTATATCGTTAAGGCAATATCATCGGTAATAAATTCAACCGAACCGCCAATACCCTATGATGGCATTAATTGGAAAAGCTTGCTGGCAAGAGCAAAGGATTGCAGCGTTGAGACAATGTTTTGCGAGGCAGTGCTAAAGCTTCCTAAACATTTCCTTCCTAATGATAAAGTAGTTAATTTTCTAAAAGAGAAAATTAATCAAGGCATCGTAATAGATACAAATTTGAGCTACGAAATTGAAAGGGTTATTCGTGTCTTTGAAAAAAACAAGGTTAAGAATCTGCCCCTCAAGGGCTATTTTATGAAGCACGAATATCCAAGAACAGATTATCGGTCTGTAAGCGATTTTGATATTTTGTTTGATGATACGCAGTTTGAGCAAATGAAGTCTTCACTTTTATCGCTCGGCTTTGAGTATCTCCGTTCTGATGAAGAACAGTGTCATTTTCAAAAGAGACCGTATATGTACATAGAAATGCATAAGCGGTTAATCGACAGCAGCGAGCCTTGCTACGAGCATTTAAAGAGTCAGCTTGATAGGGCGTCACTGCGCAGTAATTTTGAATACTCTTACAATATGTCCCTTGAAGATTACTATATTTATATGGTAATCCATTGTGCTCATCATTTCAGAGATGTCGGAATGGGTCTCAGAATGTTGCTTGATGTTTATGTTTTTTTGACAAATCATTCAAAATCGTTAAACAGAAAGTATATAGATGAAATACTTTCAAGATATAATCTCAGCAAATTTGAAAACAAGATAAGCAGCCTGTCGTTTTTATGGTTTGGCAAAAAGACGGTCATAAGCTTTGATGATTTTGAAACCTATATTTTTCTTAACGGAACACTCGGCACCATTGAGCACGGAATATTGGTTGGGTCGCAAAAATTAATTTCTGAGGCAGAAAAACAAGGAAAGAAAAAGTCAAAGCTTTCTTTCCTTGTTTACTCGGTTTTTCCACCGCTGTCCGCTATGAGAAAACAGAAATCTTATCTCAAAAAATTGCCGTTTCTTTTGCCGTTTGCATGGATCTCTGTCTGGGCAAGGAGGATTTTTATTGACAGGAATGTCAGTATCAAACGAGGTTATAAAAACCGTATGTCTTACACAGATGAAGATGTCTGTTTTATCAAGAATGTGTTAAATCAGGCAGGCTTCGATGATTTTTAGGTCTTTCGTGAATATCTGACCCTTATGACGGAAAATCTAAAGGCAAGGTGTGAAAGCTGATTTTATGTTTGATATAATCAGTTTTTCCTTAAATAACTGAAAATTTAAGGCTGATGCAAAATCAAATGTTTTGCATCAGCCTTGCTGTTATGTTTTTCTTTTTGCCTTATGATTATTCGGGATACTTTTCAGGTTTCCAATGATTTTTCTTATTTTTTCAAATTTCATATCGGTAATGCTGTTCAAAGCGTAAGCGCAATAGGGGATAAGCAGTATAACATAGGTCAAAATATACTGTGATTTGCCCTCAAACAGGGTATGATATCCAAAGCCTCCCAAAATTGCAAGCAGCAACACCGTAAATTCTATGGCGATTGATTTCCTGCGAAGCAAAAGGATTATTCCTATAACAAACAGAATGTACATAATCTGCATATAGAATCCGCAGTACAATTCAATAAACTGTCCTAAGCTTCCCTCGTACACAGCCTTTCCAATTCCGTTGATCTCTTCATAGTGACCCTTAACCTTGCTCACCCATATACTTTCAAAGGTTGTCTCGTTCCACTGGCTTATGATCTTTCCTCCGAAAAATTCAGCAGCCTTGCCGGGATTTTTTGCAAAGTATCCGAGCCTTGCTTTAATATCGGCAGATGCCTGAGCATTGGCAGCGTCCATATTAAAGTTATTTGATTTGTACAGGTTGACCGGAATAGCATTATACCAACCGGGAGCCATATATGAATCGTTAATACCCATATCAAGATAAAGAGTCTGTGAAATTCCCTGATCAAGCTTAACATTTGCCCTGCTTTCATAGCTCATAATGATAAGCTTTCCTGAGCCCACAACCGCAAGGCAAAGTGCAAGCGCAAAAGCAATACTCTGCCATTTTTTGCGTTTAACTGTGTGAACAATCAAGAGAATAACGAAGGCAATCAAATAAATAAGGTTATTATATTTCGCAACAGCAGAAACTACAAGTAAAACTCCGCAGGGGAGAAGATTAATATACTCTTCGGTCTTAAAATATCTGATTAAGAAAAAGCTTGCCCAAATCGCACAGCACATTCCTATGATATTTCCATATGTAAATGTACAGAAAAGAATCGGCTGAACACAGCAGGCCAACATAATAATTGAAATAAACTCAACGGATTTTCTCATAAACAGGAGCTTTGTGATTTTTGCGATTCCCAAATAAGCAAGCGACACACAAATAACATTAATTACCTGCATGGGAATTGCCGTCGTAGAACCAAATACTCTGTATACAAGCTCGCTGAGAAAAACATAGCCAAGCTGGAACGGATAAAAATTAAAGTAGGAATAACCGTTGTAGTATGCGCTGTTATAAAACTGCGAACCGTTTATAAAAGGTGTATAGATGCCTTTTGAAGCAAGGGAAGCGGTTTCGTAAAGATTATAGCTGTCAGCGGCAGGTATTGAGGTCACCGAGAAAATCCAAATAAAGCCAAGCACGGCGGTAAAGGCAGTCAGCACTACCTCCATAACCCGCATATTCACTCTCGCAAAAAAGTCGTAATGCTTTTTCATCTTAAAGACAAACAGCGCAAACAATACCGTAAAGAACAGATTTAAAACAATGTTATCAACCTGAAAAATAATAACCTCGTTTATATACTGATTCGGGTCAATTACAGCACTGCTGAAAAAACCTGTAATTGCTACAAATCCGAAAGCAACAAACAAAAGAATACAAATGGTGTTCGTTACAATCATTTCAAGCAGATTTTGTTTTTCTGCCGTTTCAATATTTTTTTCCACGGGCGGAGCCTTTTTAATATTCTTCGTAGTATTTCCGCCTCTGTTTTTTGAAGCGGTATTCTTTTTACTTCCCATAATTACCCCTTAAAACTCTTTTTTAACAGAACGCATAAACAAAGCGTCAAGTGCGTCTTGTACGCTGAGGTTTTCAAACAAAACCTTATAAATACACTCAACAATCGGCAGGTCGATTCCTTTTTCGCATCCGAGCTTGTACAGCGCTTTTGAGGTCATAACGCCCTCGGCGAGCTTAGAAAACTGTTCACCCTTGGCGAAACTCTCCCCGTACTTCCTGTTATGACTCCACGGAGAAAACAGGGTTGCCTCATAATCGCCAAGATGACAAAGACCGTATGCGCTCATTTTGTTTCCTCCGAGCGCCTCAATCAGTCTTGATATTTCTTTTGTACCCCTTGCCATCAAGGCTCCCTTTAACGAGGTGTAATTCAGCCCGTCAAGTATACCGGCAGCTATTCCGATTACATTCTTTGCAGCTGCGCCTATTTCGCTTCCGATAAGGTCGGTGCCGAGATAAAAGCGAATCAGGTCGCTTGTAAATTCATTTACAAGCCTTTGCTTAACCTCTTGATTATCACTGTCGATCACCATACAGTTCGGAATACCCTTAACATAGTCCTGGGGGTGTCCGGGACCAACCCAGACTGCAATGGGAGTTTTTCTCTCGTCAACAAATTCGGATACAACCTCGCTGAGTCTTTTGCCGGTCGTTACCTCAACTCCCTTCATACAAAGGACAATTACCTTGCCGTCAAGGTTATACTTTGAAATATCCTCAAAATATGATCTGAGATATTGTGACGAAATAGAAATAATAATAACTTCGGCTCTGTCAACTGCCTGTCTTAAATCCGACGAGACCTTTATCGAGTCCGGAAATGTAAGATAATCATTTTTATGTGTATTTTTAAGCTGAATAAATTCGGGCGCATCGGCAAGACCGCAGGACATAACATCGTGACCGATTTTGTCAAGATACCAAGCAATACAGCTTCCCCAACGGCCGCAGCCAAGAACAGAAATTCTCATTTTTTTCTCCTATGTATTAACAAAAAAACACCCGCCCGACCGTATGATTTGAATAATAACCTGCCTACGAAAAAGCAGGTGGGCGCCGCCTTTGAGCTTTAGGCTCCCTTCTTCCAATAAGCGGGAGGTCTGCACACCGCACAAAGAGGTAGGCTCCCGATTTAAATGTTGTAGGGTTATTTTAAAATCATTCGCGAATCGGGCAGGTAACTGCATTATTATTATATGATGATCAATTCGGAAAATTACTCCTCATCGGAAAAGTACTCTTCATAGCGCTCACGGAAAACAGCGTCAATCTTTTCAAGCTGCTCCTCGTCCTCAAGCTCAGCAAGTTCTTCCTCTCCGTTTGTTTCGATGACCTCAAAAATATAGTATTCACCGGGGTCATTAACTGCGTCGGCAGGATCGGAGTGATACGGATAAAGCACATAATACTTTCCGTCTTCGTTTTCTATAATATCAAGAATCTCAAACTCTATCTCTTCGCCCTCTTCACTGATAAGGGTAATAAGATCTGGATTATATTCTTCGTTCATCAAAGACACCTCCTTGTAATTTAATTTTACATTTTTTCATTCGTTTAGTCAAGAGTTTTAAGTGTTTTACTGCTATTTTGTAAAATTTTACTGTTCTTTTGTAAAAATAATAAAAAATATCAAATAAGTCCAAAAAAAGTGTTGACAATTACGAATCACTGTGGTATATTATGTACATATTAAAGAAAAATTGTTTGCTTGTGAATATTTCTTGATTTGATAACTTCCTTTCTATGTGCTTGATTACTCCATAAAATTACCTAAAAACCGGCGGTTGCATACCGTCGGTTTTTACCGTTTACGAGTATTTTTTTCTATTTCTGTGTTTTCCACACCCGGAAATTATTACCGTTTTGAAATAATTGTTGAAAATATAGCGGAAAAGATATATAATATTCCTGAATACAGCTATAAAGGGGAGAAACCGTGAGAGCGTTTGAAAAATTACCTCAACAGTTTCAATGTGATGAGGTAAGACATTATTATGAAATACTTTCCGGCAAAAGGGGCGGTCTTATTGCAAAAAGAATAACAGATATTATTCTTGCGGTGATTATGCTTGCTGTCCTTATTATACCTATCATAGTAATCGCTTTTGCCGTAAAGCTCACCTCAAAGGGACCGGTGCTTTTTCGCCAGGTGAGGGTTACAAAGTATGCAAAGCGGTTCAAAATATTAAAATTCCGTACAATGGTTGAAAATGCCGAACAGGTCGGCTCACTTGTTACGAGCGAGGGCGACAGTCGTGTTACCAAAATCGGCAGATTTTTGCGTAAATATCGCCTTGATGAGCTTCCTCAGATTTTCAATGTACTTTCCGGCAATATGTCCTTTGTCGGTACAAGACCGGAAGTTGTCAGTTATGTCGAAAGGTATTCGCCGGAATATTACGCTACTCTGTTAATGCCTGCTGGCATAACCTCGCTTGCAGCAATAATGTATAAGGATGAGGAGAAGCTTCTTGACAGTGAAGAAAATGTAGATGAAACATATATCAATAAAGTGCTTCCCGAAAAAATGAAATATAATCTTTTATATACAGAAAATTTCGGATTTTTTTCGGATATTAAGCTTATGCTAAAAACCGTAAAAGAGGTTTTTATTTGACAAGAGGTAACATATGACTGATAAGAAATTATTGTTTCAGGACTCCTCTCTATTCAGAAAAGTATACATAATCGACCTTTTCTTTTGTTGTATCTCATTTTTGCAGATTCCAGCCTATATTCTCTTGGTGGCCGTTTTTTGCTGGGGAGTATGGCTTGTTTATCGCAATCAATCAAAGAATAACACTTTTTTTCATATGCGATTCGGACTGTGGATAGGAGCCTTTTTGATAGTCACGCTACTGTCTATTCTTATTAATTTTACAGTAACTGTGTTCTACAGTGCAATTATGTTTCTTCATATTCTTGTTTGCTTCTTTGTTTTTTACGGAATGCATACTGAGCCCGGTTTTAGCTTTAAGGAAGAACTTTTTTTCATTTCAAAGCTTATCGTATATCTGACATTTATTGCAAATGTAATAGGAATCCTTTGTCTGGTGATCGGACTTCGCTTTGAGTGGATGGGAATAAGGTTTATCATATATGAAAACAGATTTACCGGAATTTACTATAACCCAAATCTTCTCGGCTTCTGTTCCGTCATTTCAATAGTCTGCTGTCATATGCTCGGCAAGCCCGGGCTTATTTCGGAAGTTGAAGCGCCGGCAGTCAATAAAACATTTTTGTTTGCATGTGTGGGAGCAAACTTTTTTTCACTGATGCTTTGCGACTCAAATGCGTCGCTTGTTTTGATGCTTGCATATGTGGTTATTTATTTTTTCTATGGAATGTTTGCCGACAAAAAGAATCTTTCTGCTTCAAGAGTAATTCTCAAGGTTGTCTCTGTAGTTCTTGTAGGTGTGTTTATCACCCTGTCTGCGCTTGTGTTCAGAGTAATATGCCAAACCGGTTTTTCCGTTGTTTTCTCTAAAACTAATTCGATTGTTGATATAATAACGGGAAATGAAGATGAGATTGACTATTCTTCTCCGTTAAACGATACTAAGAAAAAAAACAATGAAAAGATTTCCTTCAGTCATCAGAACAAAAACATCGACAGCGGTCGAATCAGACTGTGGAAGGAATCAATAGATTTATTCAAAATATCTCCGATCGTCGGTATTTCTAACGGAAATATTGTGTTCTACAGTGAAACAGTAACAGAAGGTTCGCTGAGCTATTTTAATCACAACAATGATTTGCACAACGGTTTTCTGACAATTCTGGTTTCAACGGGAATAATAGGCTTTGCTTTCTTCTGTATATTTGGATTCCGTTTTGCAAAACATTCCGCACAGCATCTATTTCTAAGGGAAAAGCCGTTCCGAAATGATGTATATCCTTGCCTTTTTGCTTTTCTGTCTGCGTATCTGATATATTCGTTATTTGAAAGGGCACTGCTCTATGACATATCGTTTTTGGTAATGTGGTTTTGGCTGATGACAGGATATATGAGCTGCTATATAGCAAGGTTTGAGCCAATGCTTGAAAGAAAATATCTTTTCCACAGAAAACGGCTAAAGCCGCTAAGACGCTTCAAAAGAACACTGCTGTAACGCTTGTATATTCTTAATAAATGATGTATAATATCCGTAGATGTATGTAAAATACATCTACGGATATTCTTACTTTATATGAAACTGCTCGAAAACGCACCGGCAAAGAAGCTTTATGTATATGAAGCCCTCTGCACGAATTGTGTGTCGAGACACTCGACTTTTTTATAAGGAATGATTCTTATGGCATACGGTTTTATTAAAACAGCAGCGGCAGCTCCTGATATCAGAGTTGCAGACACCGTTTTCAATGCAAGTCAAATTATTTCCTGTGCTCATACTGCAGCGCAGAAGTGTGCTGAACTTATAGTTTTTCCGGAGCTTTGCTTAACGGGATATACCGCCTCAGATCTTTTTCTTCAGTCTGTTCTTTTATCAAGTGCTGAAAATCAGATTAACAGAATTGTCCGTGAAACCGCAGACCTTGAATCCGTTTTGATTGTCGGTACGCCGGTTGCAGTAGGAGAGGCTCTGTACAACTGTGCCGCTGTAATTTGCAAAGGTCAGCTTTTAGCCCTTGTGCCGAAAGTGAATATTCCAAACTACAGCGAATTTTATGAGGTTCGCCATTTTACCTCCGGGAAAAATGTTGATATTCAGATAAACTATGCCGGATTTGAAAATGTACCTCTCAGCAGTAAAATAATATTCATATCATCAGAAACAAAAGACTTCTCATTTGGAATAGAAATATGCGAGGATCTGTGGGTGTCTGAGTCTCCGTCAATCGGTCTTGCTCTCGGCGGAGCTGCAATAATCTGTAACCTAAGCTGTTCGGATGAAGTAATCGGAAAGTCACAGTACAGAAGAGATTTGGTCAAAATGCAGAGTGGAAAGCTTTGCTGCGGATATGTATACTGTGATTCAGGTTTCGGAGAAAGCACTACCGATATGGTGTTTTCAGGTCATCGAATCATTTCGGAAAATGCGTCTGTCCTTGCGGAAAGCAAGCTTTTTGACTCAACCATTATCTATGCCGAAATTGATGTTGAGCGAATTATGGGTGAACGCAGAAGATCAAACACCTATATTAACAGTCATACGGAAATATATAAAAGCATATCCTTTAGCACAAAATCAAAAGGAACCGAGCTTGAACGCAGAATTTCTCCCACACCTTTTGTTCCGACCGGCAAGTCCGATCTTGAAAAGCGTTGTGAGGAAATTTTGTCAATGCAGGCAACAGGGCTTGCCACACGCCTTACACACACAGGGATAAAAAATGCGGTTCTCGGTTTGTCGGGAGGACTTGACAGTACGCTTGCGCTTATCGTTTGTGTTCGTGCCTTTGATAAAGTGGGAATCGACCGAAAAAATATTCATACCGTGACAATGCCCTGCTTCGGCACAACAAAACGCACAAAATCAAATGCCGAAAAGCTTGCGGAGGCTTACGGAACTTCTTTTGAAGAAATCAATATTACCTCAGCTGTTCGTCAGCATTTCTCAGATATAGGACACAACGAAGAAATAACTGACATAACCTATGAAAACTCTCAGGCAAGAGAGCGTACCCTGATTCTTATGGATTTGTCAAACAAATACAACGGTCTTGTAATCGGTACGGGAGACCTTTCCGAGCTTGCTCTCGGCTGGGCAACCTACAACGGCGATCATATGAGTATGTATGCTGTTAATGCGTCGGTTCCGAAAACGCTCGTACGACACCTCACCGAGTATGAGGCACAACGCTCTGAGGAACCGTTGAAATCTGTTTTGATGGATGTTTACAATACGCCTGTAAGTCCGGAGCTTCTTCCACCCGATGAAAACGGCGAGATAGCTCAAAAAACCGAGGATGTAGTAGGTCCCTACGAGCTTCACGATTTTTACCTTTACTATTTTGTGCGTTTCGGTTTTTCTCCGTCAAAGATTTACTATCTTGCAAGATATGCGTTTAAAAATCGTTTTTCAGATGATACCATCAAGCACTGGCTTAGGATATTCATCAAGCGCTTTTTTACCCAGCAGTTCAAGCGCTCTTGTCTGCCAGATGGACCTAAGGTAGGTTCGGTTACGCTTTCTCCTCGTTCAGATTGGAGAATGCCGAGCGATGCAAGTGTACAAATCTGGCTTGATGAAGCGCAAGCCCTATGAGGTCTTAAAAAGCAAAATAGAATTTTTTAAATAAGATAAATAATCCTAATAAATTCATAACCTTTGCAGATATTATTAGCGGTGATAATATGAAGCTGTTTATTAAAAGATGTAATTCTGCCGATAACCGATGTTTTACGGTCTATGACGAGCTTGGCGCTGAAAAATTCTATATCAATCAGGCAGTGACTGCTCCCAAAAACAGACTTATGATCTTTGATGTGAACGGAAGTCCCTTGGTTAATATAAGAAAAATCCCAATAGTCGGCACGAATTCCTACATTTTTAAAAAAGGCAAAAGAGATTACCTGACCTTCATAGGCGTTCTGTCAAAGAAAGGACTCAGCTGTCGGTTTTACGGAAATAATTGGCTTGTTTCCGGCGAGGTGCTCTCAGGTAATTTCTGCATCATTGATGTTGACAACACCGTGATTTCCTGCCAAAAAAGACAGGGCGAGTCATATCTGCTTGAAGTTAATTCCGAATCAAATCAGCTCTACTGCATAGCT
>CALYYZ010000039.1 GCA_945607165.1 uncultured Ruminococcus sp.
CTGAGCAATGCCCATGCCGCCCTTGATGCCGTGGTTGATACAGGGAGCATAGCAGATGATGAGTGAAGGACCGTCATAGCTTTCAGCCTCTACCATAGCCTTGAGAACCTGGTTGTTGTCAGCGCCCATTGCACACTGAGCAACATATACATAGCCGTAGCTCATTGCGATAGCAGCAAGGTCTTTCTTCTTAACAGCCTTACCGGCAGCTGCAAACTGAGCAACAGAACCTGCGGGAGTAGCCTTTGAAGCCTGTCCGCCTGTATTTGAGTAAACCTCGGTATCAAATACGAGGATGTTAACATTTTCGCCTGAAGCGATTACATGGTCAAGACCGCCGAAGCCGATATCGTAAGCCCAGCCGTCGCCGCCGAAGATCCACATTGACTTCTTGGCAAGCTCATCCTTGTCAGCAAGAGTCTTGTTTACAAGCTCGCCAACCTTTGCGTCGCCTGTGTTCTTCTCAAGCTCAGCAATAAGAGCGTCTGTAGCAGGTCTGCTTGCAGTTGAATCGGTAACTGTATCAAGGTAGTTCTGGCAAGCTGTCTTGAGGTCAGCGTTGTCAGTATCCTTCTGGATATTCTCAACATATTCGATAAGCCTTGAACGGATTGCCTTCTGACCGAGAGCCATACCGAGACCGAACTCAGCGTTATCCTCAAACAAGGAGTTCTGCCAAGCAGGACCGTAGCCCTTCTTATTTCTTGTATAAGGAGTAGCAGGAGCAGAAGCACCCCAAATTGATGAACAGCCTGTTGCGTTAGCGATAAACATTCTGTCACCAAAGAGCTGAGTAACGAGCTTAGCGTAGGGTGTTTCACCGCAGCCTGCGCAAGCACCTGAGAACTCAAGGAGGGGCTGCTTGAACTGGCTGCCCTTAACTGTTGTAAACTTAAACTTCTCTGCAACCTCGGGCTTCTCGTCAAGAGTCATACCGTAATCAAAGATTGCCTGACCTGCACGCTGTGAGTCGATAGGCTTCATTGTAAGAGCCTTCTCGCCCTTCTTGCCGGGACATACCTGAGCGCAAGCGCCGCAGCCTGTGCAGTCGAGAGTAGAAACTGTCATTGTGAACTTAAGATCCTTAAGGCCGATCATGGGAATAGCCTTTGTGCCCTCGGGAGCAGCCTCAAGCTCAGCATCTGTCATAGCAACAGGACGGATTACAGCGTGAGGACAAACGATGGAGCACTTATTACACTGGATACAGTTGTCCGAGTTCCACTCGGGAACATCTACTGCAATACCTCTCTTCTCATAAGCGGAAGAGCCGTTGGGAGCAGTACCGTCAACATGATCCATAAATGCCGATACGGGGAGCTTGTTACCCTTGTAAGCGTTAACGGGCTTTAAGATGCCGTTAACATACTCAACGAGTGCGCCCTGACCTTCAGCAGTATCTGCAACAGCGTCGTCTGTGCAGTTAGCCCAATCAGCAGGGATTTCAACCTTCTTGAGGTCCTCCATACCACGGTCAATAGCAGCGTAGTTCATATCTACGATAGCCTGACCCTTCTTCATATAGGACTTCTTAGCAGCAGCCTTCATAAGCTCCTTAGCCTTGTCGGCAGGAATAATGTCGGCAATCTTGAAGAATGCAGACTGAAGAACTGTATTGATACGGCCGCCGAGACCGATTTCCTTACCGATCTTGATACCGTCGATTGTATAGAAATTGATATTTCTCTCTGCAAGAATCTTCTTCATCTTGCCGGGAAGTCTCTTTGAAAGCTCTTCAACATCCCAAGCGCAGTTGAGAAGGAACGAGCCGCCTTCCTTAAGGTCGTCTACAATGTCATATTTGTCAACATATGAGGGGTTGTGACAGGCAACAAAGTCAGCCTTTGAAATGTAGTAGGTTGACTTGATGGGTGTGTCACCGAAACGAAGGTGAGAAACAGTAAGACCGCCTGACTTCTTTGAGTCATAAGCAAAGTAGCCCTGAGCGTACATATCTGTGTTGTCACCGATAATCTTAATGGAGTTCTTGTTGGCACCAACAGTACCGTCAGCACCAAGGCCCCAGAACTTACAGCTGTGAGTACCCTTGGGAGTTGTGTCGGGATTCTCAACAACAGCAAGTGAAAGATTTGTTACATCGTCAACGATGCCGATTGTAAATCTCTTCTTGGGAGCTTCGCTCTCAGCGTTTCTGTAAACTGCAATTATATCTCCGGGAGTTGTGTCCTTTGAGCCGAGACCATATCTGCCGGTAAATACCTTTACGCCGGCAAAGTCTGAACCGTTAATAGCGGCAAGAACATCAAGATAAAGAGGCTCGCCGATTGAACCGGGCTCCTTTGTTCTGTCAAGTACGGAGATTGTCTTAACAGTCTTGGGAAGCTCACTGAGCATATAGTCGGCAACAAAAGGTCTGTAAAGACGAACCTTGAGAAGACCAACCTTCTCGCCGGCAGCGTTGAGATAGTCAACTACCTCTTCAACGCAGTCGCAAACAGAACCCATAGCAACGATAACATGCTCTGCGTCCTCAGCACCGTAATAGTTGAAGGGCTTATAGTCAGTGCCGATTTTAGCATTAACCTTGTTCATATATTCAACAACAACTTCGGGAACAGCGTCGTAGTACTTGTTACAAGACTCTCTTGCCTGGAAGAAGATGTCGTCGTTCTGAGCAGTACCTCTTGTTACGGGGTGCTCAGGGTTAAGAGAACGGCGGCGGAACTCGTCAACTGCATCCCAGTCGAGCATATCGGCGAGATCAGCATAATCCCACTCTTCAATCTTTTGAATTTCGTGAGAAGTTCTGAAGCCGTCAAAGAAGTGGAGGAAGGGAACTCTGCCCTTGATTGCCGTAAGGTGAGCAACTGCTGCAAGGTCCATACACTCTTGAGGGTTGTTTGAACAAAGCATTGCGTATCCTGTCTGACGACAAGCATAAACATCGGAATGGTCACCGAAAATTGAAAGAGCATGGCTTGTAAGAGCACGAGCAGAAACATGGATTACGCTCGGGAGCAGCTCGCCAGCCATCTTATACATATTCGGAATCATCAGGAGCAGACCCTGAGAAGCTGTGTAGGTAGTGGTCAAAGCACCTGCTGCAAGTGAGCCGTGAACAGCACCTGAAGCACCGCCCTCCGACTGCATTTCTGTTATCTGTACCTCTCTGCCGAAAAGGTTTTTAACACCCTGTGCCGAAAATTTATCGGTAAGGTCAGCCATTACGGAAGAAGGTGTGATGGGGTAGATGGCAGCAACATCTGTAAACGCATAAGAAACATGAGCAACTGCGCTGTTACCATCCATGGTTTTCATTTTTCTTGCCATTGGAATTATCCTCCTTTAATTATCAAAACAGCGTTAACGCCGTATGGATATGTAAATCCGATACACACACTGTATCACACTGAATTTTATCACTTTTTACAAGCTTTGTAAAGGGTTTTTGCTTATTTTCTGTTTTTTTACAACAAGATATATTTCGGTGGATTTTTTTATCGAAAAAACAGTTTTCTGTCGGTTTTTTGTCTGCCTACGGTTCAGCCTGTTATTGCACTGTTATTGCAAAAAACTCCGCCGAAACCTATCAGGCTCGGCGGAGATAATTAAACAGTCAATTATTATTTAATTTTTTCAGAAGTGTAATTCTTATCATTCAAAGCGTCGCTGTCCTTTACAGCGTTCTTTGCTGAATCGTCTTTCAGAATCCAATCTTTCTCTATTTTATCGTAGCCCAAAACTCCGTCAACAAGTGTAGCGTTTTCAAGCAAGGCTACGCCGTATTCGTCGCCTCTTTTATAAACGCAGGCTAAACGGCTTTTAAATTCTGCGTCATCATTTTTGGGCAAAAGATAGTACATCTGTTCAATGACAATATCCTTTTCAAGCCAAGCATTGAAATTGTCATCCAGAGTCTTTAATGCCTGTTCGCTTATCCTGTCAATGTTTTCCTTTACCTCATCAAGAGTAGCAACCTGCTGAGCCTTTGCAGTATATTCCTTTTCAACCGAGCTTAGCTTAACGCTCGTATCGCTAATCATATTTGTGCCTGACTGAATATCTCCCGTCAGCTTAAGAGTAACCTTGTCGCCGTCACTGAGATAACTGCTCGGATACGCATAAAAGCTAAGCGAGGCGTTTTTACCGTCACAGGTTACTTCAATATTATCCGAATCCTCGGCAAATACAAACTTGCAGCCGTCCTTTTCATACTCAAAGGGCTTGACTGAAAACCTGATGTTGCCGTCGGAAACACCGCTGAAATATGCAATCGAGTTTTTCTCCAAGTAGTCAAGAAGGTCAATCTCGGTAATCTCCTTGCACTCGATCTTGTTTTTCTTCAGCTCATCGGAAACCTTAAATTCAACGGTTTTGTCACCCCTGTCAAAGCTTAAGCCAAGCTCTTTCTCAAGCTCCGCAAAATCCTTCTCTTCATCGGGGCTGATATCCCACTTTATGCTTACAACCAGAACATCGTCCTTTTTAAGGTTATTGACAATATTTGTATCGTTTGCCTTTTTGCCCTTAACGCTCACAGTAACCTTGCAATAATCATCAATGCTGTTGCTGCCGTTAATAAAGCCGTCGATATCCTCCAACAAATCGTTGATATTGTATTCGCCGCTCAGGACCTTGCCCATTGTATCATCTTCTGAATCCGAGCTTTTTGATTTCTCTTCAATCATTGTTTCTGTGTCAATATCAGCTCTTGCCGAGAACTGACCGTTGTAAAGGGTAACATCATCATAATCAATATAGTTTGAATATGAGATTGAATCGGCATCGGAAAAAGTCAGCTTCACATACTTTGACATATCAACTCTGTTGAAAATAGGCAGAATAACAGTGAACAATACAATCAGAATTGCTGCCACTGCAGCCGCACCGACTGCCGAAATTGCAATAATTTTCTTTGTTTTGGGCGACATAGGCTTTTTCTGAATCTGAGCAGGCATTTGCTGACCGAAATCCTGACTGCTCTCAAAGCTCTGATTCGGAATCTGTTGGTTCGGTTCTCCGACATGCTCAGGGTTTTGCTCGGGGGCCTGATCGCCTTGCTCCCTATCGATTGCAACCGTCTGTACATCCTGAGATGCTGTTTCGGTCTGTGCTGCTTTTGGCTGTGTATACTCTGTTTCCTGCTGTACACGAGTTCCGCAGTTGTTGCAGAAAATATCGCCGTCTTCAAGCTTATTGCCGCATTTTTCGCATATCATAAATCATTTCTCCTTTAGAACAATTTTTTGAATAATGAAATCGCATTTTTTGTAATTATATAAAAGTTTCCGCCTTATGTCAAATCAAAGGAAACACTGATTATATCGTTTGTGCATATTGTGTCGTCAGATTTTTCGTCTGCATGGACAAACAAACCGCAGGAATGCCTTAGTATTACGAGAATTTTCTATACTCGGACGGAGCTTTACCACGGATTTTTTTAAACACCCGGGAAAAATACATTGGATCGGTAAATCCAACGGAGTACGCAACATCCTTAATCGGGATACTGTAGTCGGACAACAGAATTTCAGCCTTTGACACCCTGACATTATTTATATATTCCATCACGGATATTCCCGTTGCAGCCTTGAAACGCCTGTACAGATATGACCTTTCTATGTTTATGTGGTCAGCCACAAGCTGCACGCTGATTTGAGGATTGCGGTAGTTTTTCTCTATAAAGCTGCAAGCCATTTCAGCATAATCGGTGCTGTCGGAACATTCGCAGTGAAAATTCTCAACATAATACGACAAAAGACTTATCAGCTTGCCTGTTGCCCGGCACTGTGCGTAATCCGAATCCATTTTACATTCCGGAATATCAAAACAGCGTTCAAAATTTTTCACCGGCATTCTTCCCACTATCGGAATACTTTTGCAAAGCGTAGTCTGATTAATCATCCACACCGCCTGTGAACCGCTGAACTCCACCCAGTGATAGGTCCAGGGATTATTTTCGTCTGCTTTAAGTACTACGCTTGAAAACGGAAAAATAGCAAGACTGTTACCCTCGGACAAATGATAGCGTTTTGAATCAATCACAGCTGTACCCTTACCCTTTGAAATAAAACACAGAGTATAGGTTTCTCTTATTCCGCATACAACCTCTTCCCCGCTTCTACTGCTTGCACTGCGGCTTGCAAGGCACCTGCAATGTAAAATATCGTGGCTCATAATCCTACAAAACACCTCCGAACAACATTTATCCATATATTGAAAACAATTATACATTGATAAATGCCGAATTATTTTGTATAATGAATTAATAATACAACAAATTTACTGTATTTTCAAGTTATGAGCAGGGGGTTTTTGCAATGAATTATAAATACGAAGTAATAAATTATGACAAAAATATTCCGGCGAAAATAATGTATCTGCAACTTTCCTCCGACACTCACAAGACCGAGCTTCATTGGCACCGTGAACCGGAAATAATCTTTGTTGTATCAGGAAAAGTGGAATGTCACCGCAACGGCAGCACAGTTGTTGTATCTGAAAACGACTTTATCTTCTTTAACAGCGAGGATGTTCACCTTGTAAGGCCTGCGAGCGGCTCAACTGCCAACTTGGTATGTGTTCAGTTGTCTTTTGAATATATGAGGATGTTCTGCAAGCCCATTGACAGCGTTGTATTTGACCTTGATTCCAAGCAGGAAACAAGAGAGAAGCTGATTGATGCAATGCGTTCTATTACCAATATTGACTTCAGAAAAGATGAATACTCGCCGCTGCTTCAGATTTCATACATAAATAAAATATACTACATACTTATGAGATATTGCATAAGCGTTAAGCGTTCGTCAAACTCGGTAATCATTCCCAGGCGAGATTTTTCGTATGCAAAAACCGCAATCACCTATATAAACGAAAATTTCCGCCGTGAGATTTCGCTTGATGAAATTTCATCGGTAGTAAATCTTTCACCGTCTTATTTTTCAAAATATTTTAAAAATGTTACTAAGGTAAGTTTTTCGGAGTATCTTGCAAATCTTCGTCTGGAAAATGCCGTTCAGGATATGCTGAATAACGGGTCCACTGTTTCAGCCGCTGCGCTTGAAAACGGCTTTGCAAATGTAAAATCATTTATCACCCAATGCAAAAAGGTTCATGATTGTACTCCGGCTCAATACAAAAAGAAGCTTTTAAACAGATAATTTTGGGAGGCTGCCGTGTCAGAATTTTTAGAAAACATCTATGTGTATCTGTGGGGTGCTCTTGCGCTGCTGACAGTTATTGTCGGAATAAAGCAAAGGGCGGTATACCCGTTTATAATTGCTTTATTCTTCATTTTTATGACAATATGGTACGGACTCAGAACATTTGGAGAATACGAAATGTTTTCCGGCTCATTGGGGGTAATTTTCCGAATCGTGTGCCTTGTGTTTCTTGCGGCTATTGTCGGATTTTATATTTTCTACAGAAAAAAATCGGGAAAATAAACGGTGGTTGCGTCTCTGTTTTATTCTGCTTAAGGACATCAGCCGAATAAGTTTTTATGAAAATCAAAAAAAAATTCAAAAAAATGCAGTTTTTTTCATAAAATGCTTGCATTTTTGCTTAGTCCGTGTTAAAATAATGTTCGTATGACTGATAGTTTAAGGAGGTGGGACAATGCCAAACATTAAATCTGCAAAAAAGCGTGTTAAGGTTATCGCAACAAAGACAGCTCGTAATAAGGCTACAAAGTCTGCTTTGAGAACAGCAATCAAAAAGGCTTACATCGCAGTTGACACAAACGCTGACAACAAAACAGAGGCAGTTCGTCTTGCTATCAAGAAAATTGACCAGGCAACAGCTAAGGGTATTCTTCACAAGAATACAGCAGCAAGAAGCAAGTCTTCTCTTGCTAAAAGACTCAACGCTTCGGCATAAGTTAAAAGTTTTGCACTTAAAGCAGAGATTTTCTCTGCTTTTTTTGTTTTTGTTTTCTCTTTTTCTGTTGACTTTTTCGGAAATAATGATAGAATATAATTACATAAACTACAGATAATAATTTCTAATATATTATGTTTGGAGGACTCATTATGAAAAAGGGTAAACTTGCATGGATCATCGCTATCATTTCTGCTGTAGCAGTTGCTTCTGCTGCACTGACAGCTTTCTTCATTGTTAAGGATAAACAAAAGAAGGACGACGAGGAGCTTATGGAATACCTCGACAGTGCTATTGAATAATTTTGACCGTGCAAGGCTGCTCCGTTTGGCGCAGCCTTTTTTCGCTTTATAGGGAAACGCTCGGACAAAAAGCTTTATTTATGTTACGATTTCTGCACCGAAAGAGTACAGAGATATTCAATTTTTCATAAAAGAGGTTTTTAAAATATGATAGAACAGGCGCTTCAAAGGCTGTTAGAAGAAGCTAAAAGTGACAGTAAGCTTAAACAGTCTCTAATCGACACAGAAAACAGCAGCGACCCAATAAGTGAGTTTTGCAGCATATGTAAAAAAAGAGGTTACAAAATCAGTGCAGGAGAGCTTATGGCAGTAGGTCAGAATTCCAATGATGCAAAGCTCAGGAGTGTAAACGGTGGAGGGGTAGACGGAATTGACGGCTGGGACGATGCCTACGAACAATTTCTCCTTACGCTTAAATGGACTTAAAAATTCAGCCATCAATTATTTTCAACCGCTTTTTCGTTTGCCATATCATCAAAATCAAATTCAAATAGGGAAAGTTAAGTGTTTTTATGATAGACTTTTATCCTTCTTACTTTGAAAAATTTAAGTGTATTGCCGACAAATGCCCCGACAGCTGCTGCAAGGGTTGGGATGTTGTTGTGGACGATAAATCTGCCGAAATCTACAGGAGCATCGGCGGCTTTGGTGAAAAAATCACGGCTTCTATGACGATAGACAACGACGGCGACTGCGTTTTTGTAAATAAAAACGGACGCTGTCCCTTTTGGGGCAAAAACGGCTTATGTGAAATATATATTAAGCTCGGTGAAAAATATCTTTGCAAAACCTGTCGTCAGTTTCCAAGGCTTGAACAGCAGTACGACCGATTCACCGAGCACCTGCTTTCCTTTGCCTGTCCCGAAGCTGCAAGGCTTATGCTCGACAGCGAAAATGCCTATGACAATTTTGTCTGCGCCTCTGATTCTGAACTTATCGAAAAAAGCAGCAACTTTATAAGGCTTTTACTAATTGCCCGAAGCACAACCGTTTCCTTTCTGAAGGATAAAAAGCTCGATTTTTTTGACAGGCTGAAATTGTGTCTTGGATACAACAAGGCAGTTCAGGCTTTCATTGACAAAGAGACTGACGCTGTTGAATTCAAACCGGAGTCAGTCTTAATATCACCCTCAGAAAGACATTCCTGCAACGCTGTTTTTAGGCTGCACAGGGAGCTTGAAATAATGAGCGAGGAATGGAAAACTGTTTTGGAAAAAGCAGAAAAAACGGATTTTGCAAACCCCTCGCCTATCCTTTCCGATATGCTTGAACGGCTGGGATTATATTACATATACCGATATTACCTCACCTCGCTCGACAGCCGAAATGTTTTGATAACAATAAAAAGGCTTGTCTGTGCCTGTATTGTGCTTTCAAGGGCATTGAATGTGTGGGAAAAATCCCCTGCCGAGCTTTTCTGTCTGTATTCAAAGGAAGTGGAACACTCCTATGAAAACAGCGAAGCTATGGAGCTTGAGTTTTTAACATCGCCCGACTTCTCGGCAGACACCCTGGTCGAGTGCCTCGACACGCAATTCGGGCAGAAATCTTCATATAAATAAAACTTCTTTTCCCGAGCGTTTATGAGCAATTTTCAATAAGATTAAAGGTCTTTTGCAAGCTTGTTAATGCAAAAGACCTTTTGTTTTTCCGACTATGTTACTTCTTAACGGGCATTCTACGCATAATAAGCCACAGCAGAGCAGAAGATACAGCGGAAACCATCGCACAGCTTATCACCATAGCAAACGGATTGGCCGACACTATGCCTGTTGAAAACAGGATAAAGTCTTTAATAGCCGCAATTATTGCTCCGTCAAAAAACAGGCTTTCAAGCACAGGAAGCCCTATGACTATTACCGCCCATAAACATCCGAAGAGCACAAACCTTGCATATTTCGGCATACGGTATATAGATGCTGCAATAAAACAGCCTGCAAGCGAAGCAGTAACACACATAGCAAAGCTCCAGAGGAGATTTGTAAAAATGCCTGCAATATATCCTGCTTCTGCAAAATACTCACGGTAGAGCATTTCGGCTATGCAATTATTATCCGATATAAGCGCACCGAAAATTTCGGTGATTGCAAGATTAATTACGGAACAGATTGCCGAAACTGATAAGATTGATAAAATCTTGCTTATAAAATAGCTTCTGCGGCTGATTCCGTTTTGAACAGTCATTTTTAAATTTTCAAAAAACAGAACTATCCCCACAACAAACAAACAGATAATTATTGAAACATCCTGACCGGTAATTCTGAATATACTTTCCGTTCCTGTTGACTCAGAAATCATATTCGACACAATTGCAAATACATCTATAATAATAAAAATGGAAAGGAATACCAATATAGGTGTTCTGTATGTTTTTAACTCATATTTGTAAGACGCTGAAATATTCATTTTTTATTCCTCCTTAGTCATCGGTAAGCTTAACGAACAGCTTTTGCAAATCAAGCCTTGTAAATTCAAGTCCGCTTTGAGGCTCACTGTCTGCTTTTCCGATAATGTATGCGGTTTT
>CALYYZ010000040.1 GCA_945607165.1 uncultured Ruminococcus sp.
TCCGCAAAAAGCTGCTACAAGCATTATGAGCGTGCTTTCCGGTAAATGAAAATTAGTAATTAATCCGTCAAGAACCTTAAATTCATAACCGGGATAAATAAAGATATCGGTAAATCCTTCACAGGGTTTAATTTTGCCGTACATTGCGGCAACACTTTCAAGCGTTCTGCATGATGTTGTTCCGACAGCAATAACCCTGCCTTTGTTTTTCTTTGTTTCATTTATCAAATCAGCAGTAATTTGAGGTATTTCGTAATGCTCACTGTGCATTTTGTGTTTAGTAACATCATCAACCTTGACAGGTCTGAATGTACCTAACCCCACATGAAGCGTAACATATGCTATGTTAACACCCTTCTGTCTGATTTTTTCCATCAGCTCCGGTGTGAAGTGCAAGCCTGCTGTGGGTGCAGCAGCCGAGCCAAGCTCATTACTGTAAACTGTCTGGTATCTTTCCTTGTCCTTAAGCTCCTCTGTAATGTAAGGGGGGAGAGGCATATTACCAATTTTATCAAGGGTTGAAAAGAAATTATCATCACTTTCAAATTCAACAACCCTGTTTCCGTCTTCCTTAACTTCCTTAATCTTTGCCTTCATATCACCGTTGCCAAAGATAAATTCAGTATTCTTCAACGCTTTTTTGCCCGGCTTACAAAGACATTCCCAGCTTTTATTTTCAAGCTGTCTGAGCAGTAGGAATTCAACCCTTGCTCCTGTAGGCTGCTTAATACCGAAGATCCTTGCCGGCAAAACCCTTGAATCATTACACACAAGAAGATCGCCTTTGTTAAGGTAGTCAATGATATCATAAAAATGCTTATGTTCAATTTCTCCACTGCTTCGTCCTAAAACAAGAAGTCTGGAGCTGTCTCTGGGCTCTAAAGGGGATTGAGCAATTAATTCTTTTGGAAGCTCATAATGGAAATCGCTTGTTCTCATAAAAAACCTCTCAAGTTCATAAAATTATTAATAAATTTAAAGAGTATGATTCAAAATAATTGACATTAAGTGTGTAAAATGGTATATTAATAGACGATAGTAGGCGGTTTGCAGTAAGCAATACAGTTTTGCACACTGCTCTTATAATATAATATTTATTCAAATAAGGCAACTGCTTTTTAAAATTTATTTTTTTGGAGGAATTTACTGTGAAGAAGTATAAGGTTGGTATTATCGGTGCTACCGGTATGGTAGGACAGCGTTTTGCACTGCTGCTTGAAAATCATCCTTGGTTTGAGGTAACAACTCTTGCTGCAAGCTCAAGGAGTGCAGGCAAAACATACGGTGATACCGTTAAGGGAAGATGGCATATGAGTACACCCTTGCCTGATAAATATAGAGATATGATTATACTTGACGCAGAGAATATTGAAGAGGTAACAGCAAATGTTGATTTTTGTTTCTGCGCAGTAAATATGAAAAAGGACGAGATTAAAGCGCTCGAAGAAAAATACGCAAAAGCTGAGTGCCCGATTGTGTCCAACAATTCAGCTCACCGTTTTACTCAAGATGTTCCTATGGTTATTCCTGAGATTAATGCGGATCATATTAGAATCATTGATGCTCAGAGGAAACGACTCGGCACAAAAAAAGGCTTTGTCGCTGTAAAATCAAATTGTTCACTTCAAAGCTATGTTCCTGCAATCCATCCACTTAAGGAGCTTGGAGTTGAAAAAGTTCTTGCCTGTACATATCAGGCAATTTCCGGTGCCGGTAAAACCTTTAAAACATGGCCGGAAATGGTAGATAATCTTATTCCATACATTGGCGGTGAGGAAGAAAAGTCAGAAAAAGAACCGCTTAAAATATGGGGAAAGGTTGACGGAGACAGAATCACAAATTCAGATGATATTTCGATCACCTCTCAGTGTCTGCGTGTTCCTGTTTCAGATGGTCACACGGCTGCTGTATTTATGTCTTTCAAGGAAGGCGTAAAGAAACCTACCATTGATGAAATTATCAGTGTATGGGAAAACTATAAAGGAAGAGCACAGGAACTTGAGCTTCCAAGTGCGCCTAAGCAATTTCTACACTATTTCACCGAGCCTGACCGTCCTCAGATAAATTCCGAGCGCAATCTTGAAAATGGTATGGCTATTTCTGTTGGACGACTCAGAGAGGATACACAGTACGACTATAAATTTGTATGTATGTCTCATAATACACTTAGAGGAGCAGCCGGAGGAGCAGTATTACTTGCAGAGCTTCTTTGTGCTGAAGGATATATGGATTAATATTGGAGGTATAATTATGGCTGATCACATTTTTACCGGCTCAGGCGTTGCCCTTGTGACGCCAATGAAGTCGGATGGAAGCGTTAATTATGAGGTTTTGGAGCAGCTTCTTGAGTTCCATGTTGCTAATTCTACAGACGCTATAATTGCCTGTGGCACAACAGGTGAGTCTGCGACGCTTTCCGAGAAAGAGCACTGCGAGGTACTTTCATTTGTATCAGAAAAAATCAACGGCAGAATTCCCGTAATCGCCGGAACAGGAAGTAATGACACTTCAACAGCGATTATGCTTTCAAAGTCTGCTGAAAAAACAGGTGCCGATGCACTTCTCGTTGTAACGCCTTATTATAATAAAACTTCACAGGCAGGACTCATAAAGCACTATAATATGATTGCAGATTCAGTTGATCTGCCGATTATTCTTTACAATGTTCCCTCAAGAACAGGCTGCAATATTGCACCGAAGACTTATCAGGAGCTTTGTAAGCATCCTAATATTGCAGCTACAAAGGAAGCGAGCGGCAATATTTCTCAAATTGCGTTGATTCGTTCACTTTGCGGAGAGAACCTTGATATTTATTCGGGAAATGATGATCAGACTGTACCGTTTATGTCTCTCGGTGCACTTGGAGTTATTTCGGTATTTGCCAATATCTGTCCTCAGGAAATGCACAGAATTTGTCAGCTTTGTCTTGAAAACAACTTTGCAGATGCTCAGAAGCTTCATTTCCATTATCTTGAGCTTATGAATATTATGTTTAGTGATGTGAATCCTATTCCTGTAAAAACAGCTATGAATTTGTACGGTTTTGACGCAGGTGAGTGCAGAATGCCGCTTGTACCCATGAGCGTTGCAGGATACCACGATCTTAAGGATTGTCTTGCAAAGTACGATTTGCTCGGCAAATATTCAAATTAATGATTTTTTATGTAGTACCGCACACCTTTAGTGCGGTATTGCTTTAGTAAATGCTAACAGAGTTTATACTAATTCCGGATAGAGAGCAGTCTTATTTTTCCTAAAATTAGACCGCAAAGATTGTCTGCTTTTTATTAAGTATTAGTATTAGAATAAAAAGGGGAAGTATAAATGAAAAAAATAGCTATTGTTGGTTGCAACGGCAAAATGGGACATTTTGTGGCTAATGCTGTTAAAGAAAATACAAATACTGCCGTTGTGTTCGGCGTTGATGCATTTGGAGAAAGCAATTATGATTTTCCTGTATACAAATCATTCACAGATATACAGGAAACACCTGATGTCATTATCGACTTTTCTAATCCCGCTGTTCTCAATGAAATGCTCAGTTATGCATTGAAAAACTCTGTTGCCTGCGTTATTTGCACTACAGGTTACTCAAAGGCACAGATTGAGGAAATCGAAAATGCGTCTAAAGAAATTCCGGTATTCTATTCGGGAAATATGTCACTTGGAATTAATCTGTTAATCGAGCTTACTAAAAAAGCTGCTAAAGTACTCGGTAATGGATTTGACATAGAAATTGTTGAAAAACATCACAATCTAAAGGTTGACGCCCCCAGTGGAACCGCTTTGATGATTGCAGACAGTATTTCATCAGTCCTTGATGAAGAACCACAGTATGTTTATGACAGACACTCTTACCGCAGGAAACGCTCAAAAAATGAAATCGGTATTCATGCTGTGAGAGGCGGAACGATTGTCGGAGAGCACGAGGTAATTTTTGCAGGGCATGATGAAGTTATTTCCGTAAGTCATCAGGCTCAATCTAAAGAAGTCTTTGCTGTCGGTTCGGTAAATGCCGCTGTCTTTCTTGCAGACCAATCATCAGGTATGTACAATATGGGTGATTTATTATCGGATAAAATGATTTGATTATCAGTTTCTTACTAAAAACAAGGCAGGATCCTATGTGGTTCAGCCTTGTTTTTTTATCTGCTAACAATTTGTGCCAATGTTTGCGTTTGTATCATATTATATTAATAACATTAGGAAACTATAATGCTTACTGAATAAAAGACATAGAGTCATTACAGTATGCTGTTTATTAAGATTGTTTTGCGAGGAAAACATTTTCTTGTAAGTGAGGGTAATTATTTGCTCTTATGGCAAAACTTTGCACACGAACAATAAAAACATCTGTGATTGCTTTTTGAGTTATTCAAAGGCGTTAATATAAATATGAGGACAAGGTGAAAATAATGAATAATAACTATTTAATATTTTTCTCCGTAACCCTTGCTATAAAGGCGAGAGAGGTATTGAGAAAAAACGGAATAAACAGCAAAGTGATAAAGACTCCGAATAAAATAAGCAATAAAGGCTGTTCTTATAGCTTGGTTATCTTTGGAGATATTAACAGGGCTGTAGATATAATAGAACGAAGCGGTATAAAAATTAGCGGTATTATTGCCGCTGATTCACAATGATATATTTGGATAACGGAGCAACTACCTTTCCTAAGCCCTATAGCGTAAAAAACGCAGTAATGAAGTCAATACACTGCTATGGTGCTAATCCGGGCAGAAGCGGACATAAAATGTCACTTAAAGCAGCAGAAACAGTATACAGCTGTCGAGAAAATGCTTCTGTTCTCTTCAAGTGCAAGTCTCCTGAAAATGTAATAATTATGCCGAATTGTACTACTGCTCTAAACACTGTAATTAAAGGCATATTATCTCCCGGAGATCACGCCGTTATTTCTTCACTTGAACATAACGCAGTGGTACGGCCACTTGAAAAGCTTAAAGAAATTGGGGTTGAATACAGTATTGCAGAATGTATACCTTGTGATGATGAAGCGACGATAGATAATTTCAGAAAATCATTCAAATCAAATACCAGACTCGTCATTTGCACACATGCATCTAATGTATTTGGAATTAAGCTCCCTGTTGAAAGAATAGCAGCACTTTGCAGAATTAACGGTATTCTTTGCTGTGTTGATGCCGCACAAACTGCCGGAATTGAGGATATTGACCTAACCGATTCGTGTATAGATTATCTTTGTACAGCGGGACACAAGGGACTATACGGACCGATGGGAACAGGGTTGCTTATAATTAACAGTGATATAATACCCGAAAGCCTGATTCAGGGTGGAACAGGTAGTATGTCATCCGAATTAACCCAACCAAGTATTCTGCCTGACAAATTTGAAAGCGGAACTCCTAATCTTCCGTGCATAGCCGGTCTAAATGAAGGTATAAAGTTTGTAATAGATAAAACGACAAAAAGAATCAGAGAAGATGAAAGCATCTTGATGAATATGCTTTACAACGGCTTGTCAAAAATTCGCAATGTCGTTCTATATGCTCCACCGCCTGAAATAAAGTATTTCACTCCGGTTTTATCCTTTAATATTGTTGGCTTTTCTTCAGAGGAGATATCTTCAATTCTTGATTCAAACTACTCAATAGCAACAAGAGCCGGTCTTCACTGCGCACCTCTTGCCCACAAACAGTTTGGTACAGAGGATATCGGAACTGTCAGAGCAGTAATGTCTGCATTCTCAACTCCATCACAAGTTCAATTACTATTAAGAGCTGTTAAAGAAATTATTTATACTAAAAAATGAATTAAAACGGTTGCATTTATCGCTGTATATATGTTACAATTATCATACAGTATTTTGGTTGTACGGCTCGTTTTGGACTGATAATAACAAAGGACGGAGGAATGTGGTTTGACATTTTGGAATTCATTTTTGTCGATTTTGAAGACAATTCAGATTCGTGACATAATTGACATTCTGGCTATTGCTTTGTTAATATTCGGTTTATTTAAGCTTGTGCAGGAAACCAGGGCTGTTCAGCTTTTAAAGGGAATAGTTGTTCTTGTTGTCGTCTATTTTATCTCCTCGCTGTTTGGTTTGGTAATGCTGTCGGGATTGTTGCAAACACTGTTTGAGGCTGCTGTGATATTAGTTATTATTATTTTTCAGCCTGAAATACGAAAGGCTCTTGAACAGATGGGACGAAACAACACCTATAAAAAATATATCAAGGTTTTTACAAAGCACGGCAAGGATGATGAGTGGAAAAAGGCTGTCAGCAAGGCGATAGTTGATGTTGCAGATACCTCTCTTCTGTTTTCCAGATCCAAAACAGGAGCGTTGATTGTTTTTGAAAGGGAAACTATGCTTTCTGATATTGCAGAAACAGGTACGATTCTTGAAGCTGAAACCTCTGTTGCTCTTCTGGGTAATATTTTCTTTAACAAAGCGCCTCTTCATGACGGTGCAAGCATTATCAGGGACGGAAAGCTTTTTGCTGCAGGTTGTATTCTTCCGCTTACAAACAATCAAAATGTTGATATAAACCTGGGAACCAGACACAGAGCAGCACTCGGAATGAGCGAACAAAGCGACGCCGTTGTTCTCGTTATAAGTGAAGAGACAGGTGTTATCTCTCTTGCAATTAACGGAATCCTCCTAAGAAATTTCAGCCGTGAATCTTTGATTAATAAGCTTGAGGAATTGTTACTGGAATACCATCAAAGCCCTAATGATGACCTCCCTGCAAACAATGAAGGGGGAGATGAGAAATGAAAAAGTTTTCACTGAATAAATTTCTAAGCAACAATAAGGTGCTGTTTGTAATAGCTGTGCTTATGTCTCTATCAATTTGGATATATATGAGCTTAGGAAGTGCAAACGACACTAATCTGACGCTCAGCAATATCCCTATCCAGGTTGAGCTTTCAGATGAAGCTCGAAACAGCGGTTTGCAGGTATTTTTCAATAAGGAGCAAACTGCGTCGCTGACTGTCTCCGGAAACAGGGCTGTACTTGGCTCTGTAAGCGAGTCGGATGTTGTAGTAACCGCAGCAGCAAATTCGATAAATTCATCCGGAAGCTATACTTTACCAATATCTGCTTCAAAGGCTAATTCAATAAAGAATTTTCAAATAGCCTCTGCTGTTACACCGTCAACGATTAATGTTGTAATCGACTATTTCAGAGAAAACACTTTTGATATTCAGGATAATAATATTGTTTATCGTGTTGCTGACGGGTATTACGGTTTTACATCGTTATCAGCAAAGTCAATAACAATCTCAGGTCCTCAAACAGAAGTATCCAAGATTAACAGAGTGTGTGCTGTAGCAAATATTGACGGAGTTCTTAAAGAATCGACTACTGCCGATGTAAACATCGTCCTATATGATAAGAATAACAATGAATTATCTCAAAAGCTTTTGACCTTTGATGTATCAAACATTACGGCAGATGTAAATGTAATGCCTGAAAAGGTCGTTGATGTAAAACCTGTATTTAAGAATAAACCGTCAGGACTTATCATTTCTGACGATATGATATCAATAGATCCTGCAACCATTCTTCTTGCCGGTCCGGCAAGCATAATCGACAAAACCAACTTTGTAAATCTTGAAACAATCGACTTCTCAAATCTAAAAGCTAAAAAGGTTACTTTTGATAATATTGGAATTAATATTCCAAGAGACTGTAAGAATCTCAGCAATACCACTTCAGCTAAAGTTACTATTGATTTCACAAAGTTCAAATCTAAAACCTTTAAGGTGGATAAGTTCACTGTTGAGGGATTGTCTGACAAGTATAGAGCAGAAATAAATCAAAACAGTATTGAGGTGAGCGTTATAGGGCCAAAATCACAGATTGAATCTCTTGACGCCGATGAGATTACTGCGGTAATTCAAACCTCAAATTCTGAAGGAATCGTTGGTTCCGTTCCTATGCCTGTTACATTCAAGTTTAAGAACTCTGATTCCTGTTGGGCTTACGGAACATACAGTGCCAATGTTTCCATCACAGAAAAATAATAAAAGAGCAGTTCACGACGAACTGCTCTTTTATTATTTGATAGAATGTCAGGAAAACCTCTACCGTTTTCCCACTTTGATACAGTTTTGGGACATATATGAAGTTGATCTGCAATTTGTTTTTGTGTAAAACCGTTAGCTTTTCTTAAATTATGTATTAACTGACCGTTTTTATGCAAATTCATTTTATCACCTCTGTATTTTAGTAAGAACAGATAAACCTACCTTACATATTGATAAGTCTTACCTTATTATACAGCTAAATCACATTTCTTCAATCTACTAACCGTATACCTGTTCTGATTTTATGCAAGAATTAGCAAGAACAGGGCGAAAAATCCGCCCTGTTTTGTAATTTCTTCAGATAAATACTCTCATTACATTTGCTGTTAAAAAGCACAAGAGTAATCCCATAACCGTAGGCAATAGCATTGCAGCAACCGTCCATTTTATACTACCAGTTTCTTTTTTTATAGTTAAACAGGTAGTAGAGCACGGGAAATGCATAATACACATTATTATCATACAAACTGCTGTTATTATTGACCAGTCGTTTTGGGTTAACAATAAATATAGCTGATCAAGGCTTGTGTAATCTGTCAAAGTGCCGCTTGCGGTGTATGCCATTATTATAATGGGAATCACCGTTTCATTGGCTGGAAAACCAATTATAAAAGCCATCAGTATTACACCGTCGAGACCTATAAGCCTTCCTAAGGGATCAAGAAAATCAGTGCAATAGGAAAGAATTGTGCTGTCTGCAATATAGGTATTTGCCATTATCCAAATCACTGCTCCGGCGGGAGCTGCTACAGATATTGCTCTCAGAAGTACAAATAAAGTGCGGTTAAACAAAGAGTCAACTAAGGTTTTTATTATTTTCGGTTTACGATAGGGGGGAAGCTCCAATGCAAATCCTGAAGGCTTACTCTTAGCAACAGTTAGTGACAAAAGCTTTGAAGTTATCAAAGAAATAAGCACGCAAAAAACCATAATCGTAAGTAAAATAAAGGCAACCTTAAAAGAACTCATCAGAGCGAATGAGCTCCCGGCAAAAAACATGGTAATTACTGCAATCAAGGTCGGGAGTCTGCCATTACAAGGCATAAAATTATTCGTAATTATAGCAATAAGTCTTTCTTTAGGCGATTCAATTATTCGGCAACCCATAACCCCACAGGCATTACAACCTATACCCATAGCCATTGTTAAGCTCTGCTTTCCGTGAGCACCGCATCCGGAAAAGTATTTATCAAGATTAAAAGCAATTCTCGGAAGATATCCTGAATCTTCAAGAAGAGAAAACAGGGGAAAGAAGATAGCCATTGGGGGAAGCATAACGGCTACAACCCAAGTTAGAGTAGTATAAACTCCGTCAATTATAAATTCAGTAAAAAGCTGTGGCAGCCGTACAGAGTCAAAAAAGAAATACAGCCACTCCTTAACTGAATCGAAAATCCAGCTAAGCCAACTGCTCGGATAATTAGCTCCCACAGCAGTAAGCCAAAATAAAACGCCAAGCAGTATCAGCATAATGGGTATGCCGGTAAGCTTTGAGGTTAACAGCTTGTCAATCTTTCTGCTTGAGCTGCTAATCTCATCTTTGCAATATAAAACACATTTTTTGCAAATTTCATCAGCTAACAAAGAAAAGTGATAAGTATTCTCGGTGTGCTTATCTTTGTCTAATATATCAATGCCTTCATAGTAACGAGAAATTCTAAAGCATTTTTTTGTACCGCAGCATATTTGCAGTAACTCTTTTTTTAGCTCATTAATTCCATCATTTTTAGTTGCGCATGTTGTGATAACCGGTATCCCCAGATACATTGACAGTTCTTCTGAATCTATTAATATCCCGTTTTTTAATGCTTCATCAGACAAATTTAAACAAAGAATACAATTTGTCTGAATAGAAAGAACCTGTAGTGCAAAGGATAGGTTGCGTTCAATCACATTGGAATCAATCACAATAACAGTGCAATCTATATCAGTGTCAGCAAGAAAATCTCTCGTTATAGTTTCTTCATCTGAAAAATCTGTCAATGAATATGTTCCCGGAAGATCAATTATACAAAACTTTTTATTATCAAATTCGAGCTTTCCTGCCATAAGATCTACGGTTTTACCTGTCCAGTTACCGGTATGCTGTTTTAAACCTGTAAGCGAATTGAATATAGTGCTTTTACCAACATTTGGATTTCCGACAAGAGCTATTTTATAATCAAATTCTGAACTTTGTATACAAGCTGGTTTATGAGATTTGTTATCTGCAAACAAGGCAAAGCCTCCGTTCATTTTATTGGAGTAACATATATTGATTCACAATCCTTATTTCTCAGTGCTATAACTGCATTTTTTACAAGATATGCCTTTGGATCACCAAACGGACTTGAAAACAAGTAAGTTATTTGGGTTCCGCATATAAAACCTAAGTCGATTAATCTGTTATTTAGATTTCCGCCGCAATCAACCTTATTAATCACAGCCGAGTGATTTTGTTCAAGATTATTTAGTGTTATTATATCGTTCAT
>CALYYZ010000041.1 GCA_945607165.1 uncultured Ruminococcus sp.
TTTTCCTATCAAATAAAAAGCGTGCGCATATTGTGCGTGCGCTTTCTTTAGCCATGGTTAAGTCTGTATAATGGTGTAAAATAAAAAAAGACCGAAGCCCTATAGCCTCGGTCAATCCTTTGAATTATTTTTTGAAAATTATGAGTTAGCCTCAATGTAAGAAACAAGAGCGCCTACAGTCTTGATGTTCTCGATTTCCTCATCGGGAACCTCAACCTCGAACTCGTCCTCGATTGACATAAGAAGATCAACTACATCAAGTGAATCTGCTCCGAGATCCTCCTGGAGATCAGTTTCAGCTGTGATTTTATCCTCTTCAACATCAAACTGCTCGGCAAGAATTGCCTTTACCTTTTCTAATACCATAGTAATTCCTCCCATAAAAAATTCTTATGCACCGTCTGTCTGATATAGACAAACGCACACATTTTATGCTACAATGGTGTAAGCAAAAATGATTTGTCTTACTTCAATAATATTATTGGTATTTTACTGCTTTGTCAATATGTATTTTATATTTTTTTAAAAAAATTCTTAAATTTGCATTGAAAACAGAAAAAGTACATAAATTTGCATAAATAGTTTGATTCAAAAATTACATTTCTCGGAGGTTGTTATGTCACCAAAAAAATATGCGGTAATAGGTCATCCTATCGGTCATACAATGTCACCGTTTATTCATAAAAGACTTTTTGAGCTGTCCGGAGTTGAAGCGGAGTACACTAAGCTCGATATCTCTCCTCAGAATCTTGCCTATGAATATAAAAATACTCTTTTAAAGCTTGACGGCTACAACATTACAATTCCGCACAAGCAGGCGATTATTCCGCTTATAAACGAAATTGACGAAAAAGCAAAGATGTACGGCAGCGTAAATACTGTGGCTAACCGCAACGGCACTGCAAAGGGATACACAACCGATCCCGACGGATTTCTAAAGGCGCTCGAGGCGTCCGGCATCACTATCGGCGGCAGGGTAGTAATTCTCGGCTGCGGCGGTGTTGCCCGTACTATGGCTTATGAGGTTGCTCTCAAGGGAGCTGCGGTTGAATTTGCCGTGAGAATTGAAGATGTTGAAGCGGCTAAACTGCTTTGCAGGGAAATTGAAAGCACTGTTCCTATGTCAAAGACAAGCTTTTGCCTGCTTGGTGAGCTTTGCGGAGACATTGACCTGCTTGTCAACGCTACTCCCATAGGAATGTATCCTAAAATTGACGCACAGCCTGTCGGTGACGGAATTATTGCCCGCTGCTCAAATGTTTTTGACGCAGTTTACAATCCTCTTGAAACAGTTTTGGTGCAAAAGGCAAAGGCAAACGGTGCAAATGCTGTGGGCGGAATGTCCATGCTTGTTTGGCAGGCAGTTGTTGCTCACGAGAAATGGGACGGCTCCGTTTATGATAAAGATGATATAGAAAGGCTCTGTATTGATTCGTCACAGGAGCTTAAAAACAAGGGGTAAAGATGGATAACATTATTTTATGCGGCTTTATGGGCTGCGGAAAATCCACTGTGGGCAAGCTTATAGCCAAAAAAACAGGCTCGGGCTTTGTTGATATGGACGCCTACATAGAGGAAAAGGCCGGAATGAAGGTTTCTCAAATTTTCGACAAGCTTGGAGAAGACGGCTTCAGAGATATGGAGCACGAGGCTTGCAGGGAGCTTTCCGTGAAAAAGGGGCTTGTAATTGCCTCGGGCGGAGGAGCCTTTACCTTTGAGCGCAATACTGAGGTTTTCCGGGGCAAGGATTTGATAGTTCTGCTTGATGTGCCTCTCGATGTCATACGCTACAGACTCAGAAACGACAAGGTTCGTCCTCTGCTTCAAAGACCTGACAGGGACAGGGCGATGAGCGAGCTTTACGAAAAAAGGCTGCCGCTTTATCGCAGTGCTGCCGATTTGTCGGTAACAGGTGCAAATAATCCCTCTAAAACTGCCTGTGAGGTTATTGAAGCAGTCAAGAAGTTCAGACAAAGGTCTGGGGTTATGGATTAACCCGGTGTTTTTTTATCTGACAAAGCTATTGATTATAACGCTTTAAAGTGATAAAATATATTGCAAAAGCTGTGTGAAAGGACAGATATTATGATTATTGTATTAAAACCGGCAACAACCGAAGAGCAGCTTAATAAATTTACAAATATGCTCAAGGATTCTTACGGTGTAAAGGTAAATAAATGGGACGGTGTTCAATCGACCGTATTGGGTCTTATCGGCGACACAACAAGAGTAGATATCGAATACATTGACGCACAGAGCATTGTTGAAAGCGTTAAGCGTGTTCAGGAGCCATATAAAAAGGCAAACAGAAAATTTCACCCCGATGATTCCAAAATAAAGGTAACCGACTCTGTTACAATAGGTGGAGGAAGCCTGCACATTATGGCGGGACCGTGTTCGGTTGAAAGCGAACAGCAGATTGTTCAGATTGCCAAGGATGTAAAGCAGTCCGGTGCAACACTTCTTCGAGGAGGCGCATTTAAGCCCCGAACCTCGCCCTATGCCTTTCAGGGACTTAAGGCAGAGGGACTCGACCTGCTGAAAACCGCCCGCAAAGAAACAGGACTTCCGATTGTCACCGAAATTATGCGTGCTTCACACATTGATATGTTTGAAAATGTTGACATAATTCAGGTCGGAGCAAGAAATATGCAGAACTTTGAGCTGCTAAAGGAGCTTGGAAAAATCGATAAGCCCATTTTGCTCAAAAGGGGACTGTCAGCCACCATTGAGGAATGGCTGATGAGTGCAGAGTATATTATGGCAGGCGGCAATGACAAGGTTATCCTTTGCGAAAGAGGTATCCGCACATATGAAACCTTCACAAGAAACACCCTTGATGTTTCTGCTATTCCCATAATTAAAAAGCTGTCCCACCTCCCAGTTGTAGTAGATCCGAGTCACGCCGCAGGCAAATCGTGGCTTGTTGAACCTCTTGCAATGGCAGCCGTAGCAGCAGGCGCAGACGGACTAATCATAGAGGTGCACAACGATCCGCCCCATGCACTTTCAGACGGCGCTCAGTCGCTCACACCGAAGCAGTTTGACGCTGTGGCAAAAAAAGTGTTTGCGCTTAAATCGGCACTTGATACAGAAGTATAAAAGACAGGAGAATTTACAATGAAAATCGCCGTAGTCGGTCTCGGAATAATTGGCGGAAGCTATTGTAAGGCTCTCAAAAAGTATACCGACCATTATGTTATAGGCATAAACCGAACGAGGTCAACCGCCGAAAAAGCGCTTGCAGAAGGCTCGATAGACAAAATCGGTACGCCTCAGGAGCTTGGAAGTGCGGATTTGATTATACTTACAATGTATCCGCAGGCTGATATAGACTTTATCAAAGAAAACGGAAAATATATAGCTCACGGAGCACTTGTGACCGATGCGTCGGGAATAAAAACCGCAATCTGTCCCCGGCTTTGCGAGCTTGCCGCTGAGTTTGGGTTTGTCTTTGTAGGAAGCCACCCTATGGCAGGCAAGGAGAAAAACGGCTATGAGGTTTCCGAGGCTGAGCTTTACAAGGGGGCAAGCTTCATAATTACCCCCTGCGGTGCCGAACAGAGGTATGTCGATACGCTTTCCAACCTTGCAAAAAGCATAGGCTTTTCAACAATCAAGATAACAACTCCTGAGGAACACGACAGAATGATTGCCTTTACCTCACAGCTTCCCCATGCGCTTGCCTGTGCCTATGTGCTCAGTCCCTGCTGCCCTAATCACAAGGGCTTTTCGGCAGGAAGCTACAGAGATGTTTCAAGGGTGGCAAACATTAATTCAAGCCTTTGGAGCGAGCTTTTTCTTGAGAACAAAGAGCCTCTCACCGCAGAGCTTGAACAGCTTATTGAGAACCTAAACAAGATAATCAATGCAGTAAAGGCCGAGGATAAAAAAGCTCTTACAGATATTCTTGAGAGGGGACACAGGGTTAAACAGTCGCTCGGAGAGTAATAAGGAGAAGATGATGAGGACAGTACATGTCAACACGGGCAATCCGTATGATATTTTTATTGAAAGAGGAATAACAGGCGATTGCGGAAAATACATAAAAAAGCTTTCCTCTGCGAAAAAAGTTACGGTAATCACCGACAGCAATGTAGCCAAGCTGTATCTGCAAAAGGTGGTAAACTCACTTGAAAAGGAAGGCTTTGAGGTTAAATCCCATATCTTCAGCGCAGGAGAGGAGTCTAAAAACCTTAACAGCATATCCGCAATGTATAACACGCTTGCCGAGTTCAGAATGACACGCAAGGATATAATAGTAGCTCTCGGCGGCGGCGTAACCGGCGATATGGCAGGCTTTGCGGCGGCAAGCTATCTCAGGGGCATCAATTTTGTCCAGATACCCACCTCCCTGCTTGCGCAGGTCGATTCATCGGTCGGCGGCAAAACAGGAGTTGATTTGCCGCACGGAAAAAACCTTGTAGGAGCCTTTCATCAGCCGATTGCCGTTTTGATTGACCCCGACACACTCAAAACTCTGCCCGACGCATATTTTTGCGACGGAATGGCAGAGGTCATAAAGTACGGCTGCATTAAGGACGAGAAATTTTTTGACAGACTTTGCAAAGAAGACGCACGGAAGCATATTGAAGATGTAATCGAAACCTGCGTCTCAATCAAGCGTGATGTTGTCAGCCGTGACGAGCGAGAGTCAGGCGAGCGTATGCTTTTAAATTTCGGTCACACGCTGGGTCACGCTATTGAAAAAATATATAATTTTAAGGGGATTTCACACGGAATGGCTGTTGCAGTGGGTATGGTTCTTATCTCCGCTGCCGGCGAAAGGGCAGGAATAACTCAGAAGGGTACTACCGAAAAAATTACCCGTCTGTGCCTGAAATACGGACTCCCCGTTTCCGACAATGCAAGCCTTGAGCAGATGGCTCAGGCTGCGGCAGGCGACAAAAAAACCGAAGGCTCAAGCATTAATCTTGTGTTGCTGAAAAGCATAGGAGACAGCTTCACAAGAAAAATTGAGCTTTGCGATTTGCTCGATTTTATTAAGTAACTACCGATTAATTCAAAAAATGCACCTATGAAAACACTGAATAAATCACGCTGAAAGCTGTTTGCACAAACGATTTAATCAGTGTTCCCCTATATACTTCCGAAAGGTGATAAAAATGCAAAATGTAATATATTCCCCCTTTATGCCCTGCGGAGAGGTTTCTGCTCCTCCGTCAAAAAGCGATGTGCACCGTGCAATAATTTGTGCAGCGCTCTCCTTTGGCAAATGCACAATTTCACCTGTGGCTCTTTCAAACGACATCAGGGCGACTATAGGCTGTGTTGAAGCACTGGGTGCAAAAACCAAAATTGAAAACAACATTCTGACCGTTGACGGCTCGGAAATGTTTAAGAATAAAGAGGCTTTGCTCAACTGCGGAGAAAGCGGAAGCACACTGCGCTTTTTTATTCCCGTTGCAGCGCTCGGCGGCGTATCGGCTGAGTTTATCGGAAGCGGAAAGCTTCCCGAAAGACCTATCGGAATTTTTACCGAAATGCTGCCGAGGTTCGGTGTTGAGTTCATTTCCAAAGGCGGACTTCCCTTAAAAATCAGCGGAAGGCTCAAAAACGGCTGCTTTGAGGTGCCGGGAAATGTAAGCTCGCAGTTTATCACGGGACTGCTTTTCGCTTTGCCGCTTCTTGACGGTGACAGCGACATTGTTCTCACCTCTGTGCTTGAGAGCGTGGGCTATATAAATATGACTATCCGTACAATGAACTGCTTTGGAGTCAAGATTGAGGCAACCGACAGCGGCTGGCATATTCCGGGAAATCAGCGGTATATTCCCTTTGATTATACCACCGACGGCGACTGGTCACAGGCGGCTTTCTTTATGGTGAGCGCAGCAATCAGCGGAAGCGTTACCGTAAAAGGAGTGAACCGAAACTCTGCTCAGGGAGATAAGAAAATTGCCGAGATTATTTCCGACTTCGGTGCAAAGGTCACTCAGACCGATACAAGCGTAACGGTAGAGAGCAGAAAAATGCACGCTTTAAAGATAGACGCTTCGCAAATCCCCGACCTTGTCCCTGCGCTTGCGGTATGTGCAAGCTTTGCTCAGGGCAAAACGGAATTTGTCAACGCAGGCAGACTGCGCATCAAGGAATGTGACAGAATTACAGCAACTGTAAATTTAATAAACAATCTCGGCGGAAAGGCAAAGGAACAGCCGCAGGGAATTGAAATTACGGGAGTGGAAAGGCTGTCGGGAGGTAAGGTTGACGGTTGTAATGATCACAGAATCGTTATGTCGGCAGGAGCCTGTGCCGCAGGCTCAGCGAACACGATAGAGAGCACCTATGCCTACAGCATAAACAAAAGCTACCCCGATTTTTACAAAGATTATAACAGCATTGGAGGCAAGGCAAATGTCCTCGACATTCGGTGAAAAAATAAAAATATCCGTTTTCGGTGAAAGCCACGGCAACGGAATAGGAGTTGTCATTGACGGTCTTACGGCAGGCGAAAAAATTGATATGGACAAGGTTCTTGTTCAAATGGCTCGCCGTGCACCGGGAAAAGACAAAACCGCAACTCCCCGAAAGGAAAGCGATCTCCCAAGAGTGCTTTCGGGTATGCTCGGTGATACCCTGACGGGTGCGCCGCTTTGCGCTGTTATTGAAAACACGAACACAAAAAGCGGAGATTACTCAAATCTCCTTAGCTGTCCCCGTCCCGGACACAGCGACTACACAGCGTTTATAAAGTATAATGCCGCAAATGACATAAGGGGCGGAGGACATTTTTCCGGCAGGCTCACTGCACCTATTGTTTTTGCCGGAGCAATCTGCCGTCAGCTTCTTGAAAAAAGAGGAATAAAGATTGCTGCTCATATTTCAAGCATCGGCTCAGTCATGGACAAGGACTTTGACCCGACATCCATTCCCGACGAGCTTATTGAAAAACTCAACGGCTCCTCGTTTGCGCTTATTGACGACTTTGCCGAGGAGGCTATGAGAGCTGAGGTAGAGGACGCAAGAATGAGCCTTGACAGCGTGGGCGGTACTGTTGAATGTGCCGTAACAGGTATAGAGCCGGGCTTCGGAGATCCGATGTTTGACGGTGTTGAGGGTGTGATTGCAAAGGCTGTTTTCGGAGTGCCGGCAATCAAAGGAATCGAATTCGGCAAGGGCTTTGAGCTTTCAAAAATGCGCGGCTCGCAGTCAAACGACTCCTTCAGATATGACGGCGGAAGGGTTGTTACCGAAACGAATAACTGCGGAGGTATCTTGGGCGGAATTACAAACGGTATGCCCATTGTTTTTAAGGCGGCAATAAAGCCCACTCCCTCGATTTCACAGAAGCAAAAGACCGTTGATTTGCAAAAGAGAGAAAATGCTGAGCTTGAGATTCACGGCAGACACGATCCCTGCATTGTGCCAAGAGCCGTTCCCGTTATTGAGGCGATTACCGCAATAGCGATTATCAATATCTTGGGAAACACCGAATAACTCACAGAGGAATGGTTAATATGAAAGATTTAAGTGAGATCAGAGTTGAAATTGATAAAATTGACAACGAATTAATTGAGCTTTTTAAAAGAAGAATGGACTGCGCAAAGGCGGTCGGAATGTATAAAAAGGCAAGCAATACAGCCGTTCTCAATCAAAAGAGGGAAAATGAAATTCTCGACAAAGTTGAGCAGATGGGCGGTGAATACGGCGCTCACGCCAGACTGCTCTATTCAAATATTATGGAGCTTTCACGGGCGCTTCAGCACAATATTGTCGGAAGCGGAAAGGCTCTGCGGCAAGAGATAATGAATGCGACTCACAATATTGAAGCAAAAGGGGTCAAGGTAGGCTATCAGGGAATCAAAGGGGCAAACGGTCACGAGGCTGCACTGCGCCTTTTCCCCGAAGGAGAGGCTGTCGGCTGTAAAACCTTTTCAGATGTTTTTGAAGCCGTAGACAGAGGAGAAGTGGCATACGGAGTTTTGCCTGTGGAAAACTCAACAGCAGGCTCGGTTTCCGCTGTTTATGACCTGATTTTAGAGCACCGCTTTTACATTGTCGGTGCACTCGATTTGGCGATAGATTACTGCCTTGCAGGTCTTGACCGTTCAGAGCTAAGCGATATCGAAACAGTTTGGTCTCATCCTCAGTCGCTGTCACAGTGCGCCGGTTACATTGCAAGACACGGCTTCTCATCATTGCCCTGCGCCAATACCGCAATAGCAGCCAGAGACGCCGCAAACGAAAAGCGGCTCAATGTGGCGGCGATTTGCTCGTATAAAGCAGCTGAGGAATACGGACTTAAGGTGCTTGACAATCATCTTCAGGACAACAAAGGCAACACAACCCGATTTATTGTAATTGCCAAAAGGCTTTGTATTCCCGAAAATGCGAATAAGATAAGTCTGTGCTTCTCACTTCCCCATGTCACAGGTTCTTTGTACAGCCTTTTGTGCCGTTTTAATTCACTCGGACTAAACCTTACAAAAATCGAGTCAAGGCCACGCAAGGGCTGCGAATTTGAGTATCTGTTTTACCTCGATTTTTCCGGAAGCGTACACAGCGAAAATGTTGTTGATTTGCTCAGTCAGCTCAGCGAAGAAATGCCCGAATTCAGCTTTTTAGGCAACTATTGTGAGCTGTAATTTTTGTAAATATGCCATATCCCGCTGTCAACAGCAAAAGCTCGGCAAAGTTTAAAACAAAACTTTAAAAATATTAAAATAACACTTGACAATATCGAATAATTTTGGTAAAATACTAACTGTTGCATCGGGATGTAGCGCAGTTTGGTAGCGCACACGTCTGGGGGGCGTGGAGTCGCAAGTTCAAGTCTTGTCATCCCGACCAACGGAGACGGTTTTTATACCGTCTCTTTTTTTGCCCTTTTTCTCAGATTGCCCGAAAGCTAAAGTATATTTCTCGCAAAAATGAATAAACAACCGTCTTGTAGTATGCAAATACAAGACGGTTGAATACTATAGATTCAAAAAACACACAATGTATTGTGTTAAAATATATGTCAAAGATGACCTTATATTAATTACAAATTCTCAAATATTACCGTTCCCTTGGTTTTTATCCAATGGTTTAGGGCAACTGTCACTGCTGCAATCAACGCTGTGCAAAGCAATGAATATACCCACGGCTGAATTGTGCCAAGCAGGAAAAAATATCCCACGGAATATCCTATCAGCAACACCCAGCCGCCGAAAAGCAGAATCAATACACTCATATTTTGCTTAATCGGCACTGTTTCGTTTGTCCAATCAAGATTAGGCTTTGCAAGGTTCAAAGCTACGCCTGCCGCAGCAGTAAACAGAACAAAGACCGCTGCAAACAAGCTGCATATCGCAATATCAAGCAAGCTGAGCCGAGCTATAAATCCAACGGCAACTGTAGCAAAAAGTGCAGATAACCCATTTACAATTATATGAACACCCTGCTTCGACAGCAAAATTTTATGGGTTTCAACCGGCATTGATTGCAGAATCCAGATGTTTTTTCCCTCTAATGATATTGATGGTGCCGAAATGGGATTCATTGAGACAAGCATACAAACAGCTGCACAAACCGCAATGGGCACCATCTGTACCAGATTGGGATCTGATATGTTCAATGCGAAGATTATTGACCTTATCCAATCGGTTTTAATAATTGCAAATATTGTAATGAAAACAAGAAACACAACACCAAATCCGCAGTTAAGCATATATGTGGGACTGTTTAAAAAGCGTTTAAACTCCTTTGAGAGTAATGCAACTCCGGAACCCGAAGCCTTTGCCGTTTTTTCCCTGTAAACCTTCTTTTTTGCACCCTTATTTGTTGTGGTGATGCGGATAAAGCTTTTTGACAGCACATAATATGTCAGGGCAAACAGCGCACCCACTATTGCGGTAAATATTAACATTCCCAAAATGTCGCCTGACGCTGCAAGTCCTAATTGATAAAACGGATAAAGCCCCGACCTCATAACATTTCCTATGCTTTCGGCATTTTGCGTCAAAAGCTGCAAAAGGTTATTGAGGTTGTAATATACGAAATAGTAAAGTGCGATAAATGCCAGCGACAAAATCACCGTTATGTAGCTTTTGTTCTTCAGCTTTGACGAAATTATCGCCACAACCCAGCCCAAGGCACAGGTCAGCGTGAGCACCAAAAATCCTATAATGAAAACCAGCAGCACCGGAAACAACACCGACAAAAAGGTGGGAGTCTTTATAAGCCAATAAACAATGACAGCAGGTATAATCACTATCGACTCGTACAAAAATCCAATAGCATAAACGCCGATCATACGGACAAAAAGAATCTTTGACGGCTCTATAGGCATTGAAAGCAAAAGCTCGTTATCCTTTGCGTGGTACAGTCCGGCATAGGTGTTGAAAACTCCGCCGAACACTCCTAAAAATACCGCCATTAATCCCATCATTGCAAAATAAAGCCAATCATAGTTTATTTCCAAAAAATGAACTGCAAGCTGATAAGCAAGAAAACCGAACATTACGCCCACGAATACCATAAGTATTGA
>CALYYZ010000042.1 GCA_945607165.1 uncultured Ruminococcus sp.
GCCGGACTACAGGGGAAAAGAAATATACGGTCAGTGTGCCGATATTCGACTGATTGATTTTATCAGACCCGAAAGGAAGTTTTCGGGTATTGACGAGCTTAAAAGAGCAATCGTTGACAACGCTGTAACTGCAAGGAAAATATTTGACAGAGAAGAAATATGCTGACAGAATATCTGATAAATAAGTAAAAAGAGAAAACCGCATTGACTTGCAATCATCTGTGCAAATCAATGCGGCATTTTTTATTTATGATGTTTTTTCTTCTTAAAGGACTTAATTATTTGATAAGCTGAGCATATTGTTAAAATTGCACCAAGCAGTGCAAGGATAATTCCTCCTGCCAAGGATTCCCGCATAACGAATATTCCGAGAACTAACAGACCTATTGTTACCGTTGCTATAAGCAGCAACAAAAATGCTATTATCGGGTAGCGAATCCACTTTGAAATATTTTTATTCAAAGCCAATTCAGCCAGACCGTCGAAAATCACCGTGATAATTATTTCAAAAATAAGTTCCAACAATCGCACCTCCCTAAATTAAATTAGGGTAGCACAGCACCGACCAAATTGTCTGTTAGTTATTAGCAGAGTAATTGTGCGCCTTATCAAGCAGCATATCCTTGACCTTCATCAGCCTTGTGCGGCTGCTGCGGTCGTTTTCCTCCAGCTTCATCGCAATATACTTGATGGTTTCCTGATAGCGTGGAATCATAACATGCTCAAGAGAATTAACTCTGCGGCGGGTCTTTTCGATTTCCGCCGACATAAGCTCACAGCTTTTTTCAATCTCGGCAAGCCTTATCATATCGGGCAAAAGCTTTTCGAGCGACATAACCGCATCGTCAAGCTCAAACGAGGTGAACGCAAAGCCGTAGGGAAAGATATCTCCCTTATCATTTGTGCGGGCAACCGAGCTGAATTTCGGAATCTCAACGCTCATTACATTGTGTGAGTCAACCTCAAGCATAATCTGCTGTTTCGGAGACATAAGCGAAGCGTCAAGCGCCTGCTTCGACATAACCGCACTTGCATTTACAAAGTGGTCGTTTGAAGCAGAAAGCTCTTTCTCTATTTTTTCCCTTAGCTCTCTTGTTTCCTTGATAAGCTCAAGAAACTGCCGCATCAGCTCGTCACGCTTGTCCTTTAGCATTTTGTGACCTCTGACGGCGGTTACAAGCTGTTTTTTAAGCTTTGAAAGCATCATTCGGGTGGGATTTACATTCATTATAGCCATAAAAGCACCTTCAACGCAGATTATTGCTTACCGTAAAATTCATCAAGCATATCGTCCTTGATTCGTTTCAGCTCGCTTCTGGGCAGGATTTCAAGCAGCTTCCAGCCGATATCGAGCGTTTCCTCAATAGAACGGTTTGTCTCATAGCCCTGTGAAACATACTGTCTTTCAAAGGCTTCGGCAAATTCGGCATACTTCTTATCCATTTCTGTGAGCGCAGCTTCGCCCAGAATTACCATAAGCTCTCTTGCGTCCTTTCCTCTTGCATAGGCGGCAAAAAGCTGATTCATTGTCGCAGCGTGATCCTTACGGGTACGGTCGGGACCTATACCCTTATCCTTAAGTCGGGAAAGCGAGGGCAATACATCAATAGGCGGAGTAACACCCTTGCGGTAAAGCTCACGGGAAAGAATTATCTGACCCTCGGTGATATATCCTGTAAGGTCGGGAATCGGGTGGGTTTTATCGTCCTCAGGCATAGTAAGAATCGGAATAAGTGTGATTGAGCCGTCCTTTCCTCTGAGTCTGCCTGCTCTTTCATAAAGGGTAGCAAGGTCGGTATACATATATCCGGGATAGCCTCGTCTGCCGGGAACTTCCTTTCTTGCGGCGGAAACCTCACGCAGAGCGTCGGCATAGTTTGTAATATCTGTCATAATGACAAGCACATGCATTCCAAGGTCAAATGCAAGATACTCGGCGGCGGTAAGAGCCATTCTCGGAGTTGCAATTCGTTCGATAGCAGGGTCGTTTGCAAGATTCACAAACATTACGGTACGGTCTATGGCACCTGTTTCCTTGAAGGACTGTACAAAATATTCGGACTCCTCAAAGGTGATACCCATTGCCGCAAATACTACGGCAAACTGCTCGTCCTTTCCCCTTACAGCCGCCTGTCTTGCAATCTGTGCGGCAAGCTGCGAGTGGGGCAGACCTGAAGCCGAGAATATAGGGAGCTTCTGTCCCCTTACAAGGGTATTAAGTCCGTCAATAGCGGAAACGCCTGTTTGAATAAACTCCTGAGGATAATTTCTTGCAGCAGGATTCATCGGTGTTCCGTTGATATCAAGCCTTTTTTCCGGTATAAGTGCAGGACCGTCATCAATGGGATTTCCCAAGCCGTCAAATACTCTTGAAAGCATATCGGGAGAAACAGGAAGCTCCATTGATCTGCCTAAAAAACGAACCTTTGAGCCGGCAAGATTAATGCCTGCAGCTGACTCAAAAAGCTGAACAAGAGCGTTGCTGCCGTTTACCTCAAGTACCTTACAGCGGCGAGTCTCACCGTTTGGAAGCTCAATTTCGCCCAGCTCGTCATATTTAACATCATCAACATCGCTGATCATCATAAGAGGACCTGCGACCTCTCGTATAGTGCGGTATTCCTTGGGCATCAGTCGTCACTCCTTTTCAGCACATCGTCTATTTCGCTTTCAAGCTGAGCTTCAATCTGCTCTGCTTCGGAATTAATCTTATCCTCAGCCTCATACTTGAATCTTCCGATTCTTTCACGAACAGGGAGATTAACAAGAAGCTCAATATCAGCGCCCTTGTTTAAAGCATCCAAAGCCTTATCATAGTAGTCTAAAATTGCACGCATCATAAGCACCTGCTTTTTAAGCGAGGTATATGTGTCTGTGGGGTCAAATGCATTTTGATGCAGATAGTCCTCACGGATTGAGCGAGCTGACTCCAGCTTCAGTCTATCCGGAGCAGACAGAGCGTCCATTCCGACAAGATTTACAATTTCCTGAAGCTCGGACTCATCCTGAAGCAAAGCCATAAGCCTTGAGCGAAGCTCCATAAAATCAGGAGCCGCATTCTCGGCATACCAATCCTTGAGCTGATCGGTATAAAGCGAGTAGCTCGTCAGCCAGTTTATAGCCGGGAAGTGACGCTTGTAGGCAAGGTTTGCGTCAAGTCCCCAGAACACCTTTACAATTCTCAGCGTTGCCTGAGAAACAGGCTCGGAAATGTCACCGCCGGGCGGTGAAACTGCTCCGATTACCGACAGCGCACCCTCGGTTTCGCCGCTGCCGTTTACAATTACCCTGCCGGCACGCTCATAGAACTGAGCAAGACGGCTGCCGAGATAAGCCGGGTAGCCTTCTTCACCGGGCATTTCCTCAAGACGGCCGGACATCTCACGAAGAGCCTCTGCCCAACGGGAGGTAGAGTCTGCCATAAGAGCAACGGTGTAGCCCATATCACGGAAGTATTCCGCAATGGTAATACCTGTGTAAATTGAAGCCTCACGAGCCGCAACGGGCATATCGGAGGTGTTTGCAATAAGCACGGTTCTCTCCATAAGCGAGTTACCTGTGCGAGGGTCCTTAAGCTCAGGGAACTCGTTTAGTACATCTGTCATTTCATTTCCACGCTCACCGCAGCCGATATAAACAATAATATCAGCAGACGCCCACTTGGCAAGCTGATGCTGTACTACCGTTTTGCCCGAGCCAAAGGGTCCGGGAACAGCGGCAACACCGCCCTTTGCAAGCGGGAACAGGGTGTCTATGGGGCGCTGACCTGTTGTAAGGAGTATATCGGGAGAAAGCTTCCTCTTGTAGGGCCTTCCCACACGAACAGGCCATGTAGTATACATCTTTACATCTGTATTTTTGCTGCCGTCATTAATAACGGCAACCGCATCATCTATGGTAAAATCGCCCTCGGCAATGCTTTCAACAGTACCGCTGAGCTTGTTGGGAACCATTATTTTGTGTAAAACAGCATTGGTTTCCTGAACTGTTCCCAAGACATCTCCGGCTTTCACACTGTCACCCTTTTTTACAACGGGAGTAAAGTGCCAAACCTTGCTGTGGTCAAGAGAAGGCACATCAATGCCTCTTTTAAGGTTAGTGCCTGCAACCTTCATAATCTCGTTGAGAGGACGCTGGATTCCGTCATAGATAGCACCGATAAGACCGGGGCCAAGCTCAACGGAAAGAGGTGCGCCCGTTGACTCAACGGTTTCTCCCGGACCGAGACCGGAGGTTTCCTCATAAACCTGTATTGAAGCCTTTTCGCCGTGCATCTCGATGATTTCTCCGATAAGTCTTTGACTGCTTACACGCACAACATCAAACATATTGGCGTCTCTCATTCCGTCTGCTATAACCAGAGGGCCTGCAACCTTTGTTATTATACCTTTATTCAAATTATACACCTCAATCGTTGAAGATTATATCGGAACCGACCGCCTTTTCGACAAAGGAGGAAAGCCGTTTGATTCCTGCACCCGAATTGCACTTTACTCCCGGAATGGGAATAATTGCCGGAGTAAGCCTTTCCTCATATCGGCTTCGTTCCTTTTCAGTGAGGTCAAAGACCTCCTCTGTCAGAAAAATCACCGCATAATTATCACTGTCGCCGAGCCTGCGCAGAAGCCCTGACGCTTCCTCAGGAGTGTCACAGGGATAAATGTCAAGGCCGACAGCGCTAAATCCCTTTATGCTTTCGTTGTCACCGATTACGGCAATATTTTTAGCCATATATCTCACGCAGCCTTTCTCTGATTATTTCCCTGCTGCTGCCTGTGCTGATTCCGCTTGCTATAATGTGAATCATCTTTTTTTCTGCTTCACAGCCGAGATAGTAACCCAGAAGCGGAGCTTCGCCCTGACTTGCCCTCTTGCAATATTCCTTTGCAAGAGTCATAAGCCTGTCGTCAACAAATTTTTCAAAAGCAGACGGAGAAGCCTTGTATGCTTCCATCGACCTTTTACAGTCGTATTCGGGATATTTTGAAAGCTCGTCAATAAGAGCGTCTATTCCCTTTTGCGCAGCTGAAATAACCGAGCTCTTTCTAAATTCGTCAACCTCACACAATGCCTTTGACAAATATTCCTTGTCGGCTGAGGTTCTTGCTGCACGAATCGCAATTTTTATGTTATTGTAGAAAACAAAATTATTAAAATACAGCTTTATAAACTCCGAGCCGCTGCCATTGGCGGAGCTTATCATCTCCTGCATTGCCGCACAATCCACAACAGCGTCGCTTTGTCTTGCGTCGCCCGTGTGAGCAATAATTTCATAAGCCTCTTGAGCAGGCTTTCTAAGCCACTCGGGGAGCAAGTCCATCCTTTTGTTTTCAACAGCTTTTTTGAGCAAATCGGGATCAATTTTGCAGGGAGAAATGATGAGGTCTTGATACTCTCTGCCCGACATCACAGCTTTAAGCACTGCCTTGAAGTTATGAACATCGTTCTGATAGATAAACGGAGAAAAAATCTCAAAATCCGGTGCAACACTCTTTAGGTAAGCCCACATTTTTTCGGTGTAGTCCTCTAAAATTTCGTCGACCGTATCTCCGTTTCCGATACCCTTATCGGATAAAAGCTTGCAAAGCTGAGAAACCGACTGACAGGCTATAAGCTGCTCTGTATCGGCACAAGACAGCAGTGAGATTTCCTTTGCCCTTACGGAGCCGATGGAATATTCATATGATAATGCCATCAGATACCTCCTTATTCACAAAAAAGCTCACGGTTTATTATGTCCTCAATACCGTCACGCTTTGAGTTGATTACAGCGGAAATCTCCATATTTTCCTCAATATCACCGCTTTTAAGAATAAAGCCGCCGCAAATATCAACCGCTGTTTTACTCACGCTTGCTTTAACTCCCGACTTTTCAAGCTGTGCCGAAAAATCAGATGGAAGTCTTTTAAGATCCCTTTTGTTAAGATAGATTTCACCCTCATTAACGCTTAATTTTGAGGCAAGCTCATAGATGAACTTAAAATACTGTGCGTCGTCAAGAGCTAATATATATTCAAGAATCGCATCAAGCGTAATGTCAATTTCTTTTCTTTTTCTTCTCAACACTGCATTGCGTGTTTCAAGCTCGGCACGGCTTTTTGACGAAGCGTTTATCTGTTTAACCTTTTCGCCTGCTCTCCTTGCAATCTCGGCAGAGTTTTTGTCTGCCTGAGACTGAGCCTGCTCTTTAATCTCTGCAATCTGCTGAGCCGTATTGTCCTTTACAGCTTTAATGCGTTGTTCGCAGTCTGCCTTAATTCGGTCAAGAATCATCTCTCTGCCGTTCATACAGACCCCACCTTTCAGTATAGAATATCAGATATTAAGACCGGGTACGGATATAACAACAAGGAGAGAAACAATGAAGGAAAGAAGAGCGTAGATTTCAACAAGAGTAACCGAAACCATAGCCTTTGAGAAGTTCTTGTCGTCCTTTGCGCTCATAGCAATACCGGAAACAGCAGCTCTGCCCTGTGCAAAGCCGGAAACCATACCGCCGATACCGATTGCAAGAGAAGCGCCCAAATAAGCAAGGCCCTGACCGACTGTGGGGATATCGCCGCCGAGCACACCGCAGGATACAAGAATAAGGAAGCCTACGATAAATCCGTAAAGTCCCTGTGTACCGGGAAGAAGTGTGAGCACGAGCATTTTACCGAATTTTGAAGAGTCCTCCGACAAAACTCCCATTGAAGCCTGAGCAGCTCCTCCTACGCCCTTTGCAGAACCGAAACCGGCAAAGGCTGTTGCGATTGAAGCACCTAAAAGTGCAAAAAAGATTCCGTTCATTTTAATTTTTCCTCCTGTATTTTAATATATTTGCTTTTCAGCGAGAACGGCTCAAACTCCTGTCCGCCGCCCTCGTAGAACTTGCTGAACATTTCAACATACTGTAATCTCATTGTGTGAACATAGGAACCGAGAGCGTTCAGACCTATGTTGATAAGATGTCCGACAATGAGGATTAACACCATTATTATTGTGCCTGCAATGCTCGTTCCGAACATTGTTGCAAGCATATTGAACACCTGAGCCATAACGCCCGTTGTAAGTCCTAAGGCTAAAAGTCTGGAGTAGCTTAACAGGTCGCTGATGTAGCTTGTCACATCATAAAGCGAAGCTAAGCCGCCAATGACCTTTCCAAATCCCTTTTTACCTCTGCCTTGAGTCAAAACAAGTCCGACTGCAGCAGCAACGGCAATTACCGCACCTGTCATCATCACCGCCTGAGTGGTTGCAATTCCGACAGCAAGCACACCAAGTCCTATGAGTACAAGCATCCACAGTCCCGTGTCGAAAAACGCACCGCCGTAATCCCTGTGTTTAAGACAAACATAGAATTTACAGCCCATTCCCACAAGGATATGCACCAAACCGAATGCGATTGAAATCACCATAAGCACAAGTGCATCTTTTTGCGGGTCAAGCGTCGGCCACGGGAGGATATCTGCCATTGAAAGATTTGCTCCCGTGAAGTGATTGTACAAAACAGCCGGCGCATCTCCGAAAATGCTGCCGAAAACAAGCCCCCACAAAAATGTGGATATTCCGCAGTATTGGAAAAGCTTTAGGTTGTTTCTCATTTGGGTATCGGGCTTGAAAACCTTTAGCACAATGCCGATGACTATTGTCATCAGCAGACCGTAGCCTGCATCGGAAAACATCATTCCAAAGAAGAAGTAGAAGAAAAACGCAAGCAATGGCGTTGGGTCGATATCATCGTGCGAGGGGGGAGCATACATATTGACAATGCCTTGGGCAGGCTGTGCAAATCTATTGTTTTTCAGCTTTACCGGAGCGTCTTCGCCCGCTTCGCCAAACTCGACACAGCAAGGAGCAATTCTGTCGCAGAGCTTTTCAAGTCTGTCGCAGTCCTCCTCGGGAATATATCCCGTAATCACAAAGGTATGTCGTGTATGGTCAAGCTCGTTTATTACATTGTATTTGTCTGCTCTTATTCGGAAATAGTCCTGAGTTTCCTTTATCTGCTGTCTCTTTTCAGCAAAGCTCTCTATTTCCTTTTTAGCCTCTTCGCTTTCCTTTTCAAGCCGCCGGCTCTTTTCCGAAAGCAGCTCTGCTTTCTTTTTAGGAATCTTGCTTGTGGGAGTCATAGGCCTTGCAAAGCCTAACGCTCTCAAAACCTCCTCAGCCATAGCCTTTTGGCTCTTGGGGGTAAAGATTACCGCACAGGTCATATTGCGAGCCGAGGACTGAATTTCAAGCTCAAAGCAGAGCTTTTCGTTTTGCTCGGCAAAAGCCGATTTAAGCTGCTGCTCGGTGTATTCCTGAGGGAAGCTTCCGATAAACACAGCTGTCGATGCGGTATCGCCCGTATTCAGCGGAATATCAAGTTTTTCCCAAGCTTTAAGCCTTGCAAGCGAGGTGCTGATTCTTATCTGCTCGGCACTGTTATCGGCAATCCGTTTGCTAAGCTCTACGATTCGGCCGCAAAATGCGATTACATCGCCTGCACCGGCAGCAAGCTCGCCGATTTCATCGGGATCAATCTCCCTTCTGCCCTTAAAGGAGGCAAGCATACCTGCCTTTTCGGGAACAACTCCGTCAAGGATTTTTAACGCCTGCTCCGCAAGCTGCACATTGCGTTCAAAAACCTGGGTCTGAGCCGTTACATCTACCTTTGAAAACTCACTGCCCTTAAGCTCTCCCTTTTTCACCTGAATCAGCGAGCTGTCCTGCAGGTGCTCCAAAAGGCGTTTTCTGTCTTCACGCAATGCAACGATTCTGACGGTTTTCATCTTAAGTTTCGCCAATTTTTATCACCACATTTCAAAGCCGGCATTATCAGCCGACAAGGTAATTTACGGCATTTTTAATGACCTTTTTACGATTTTTATCAGCGAGCAGGGAAATCTCCTCACACTGCTTTTCAGCAGACTTTCTTGCAGCGTCAGCCATAGCCTGTCCGTCTGATTTTGCTTTATCAAATAAAGACTGAGCCTCGTCATTTGCCTTTTGCTCCGCCCTGCTGACAAGCTCGGCTGCTTCTCGCTTTGCCTCAGACAGCTGTGCTTGTGCTTCTTGTTTAGCCTGTGCTTCCAAGGTCTTACATTCCTGCTCCGCAGAGCAAACCGCCTCCAATATATCCTTAGCCATATTTCATCTCCTCGGTTACATTGAGATTTCGGTTTTGCCTGAATTTCTTAATTATGCAAGTGAAAATTTCAATTCCTGCATTTAGCTTTATTTTCAGCAATTCACAGCAACAAAACCGCATTTTGTTAAAATGAATAATTCAAAAAAAGAATACTGAATATTCATATCCTCAAATATAACATATTTTCTGCAAAAAATCAAGCGATTTTGTACAACTGATTATTTTTGTACATATCAATAATTATAAGGATTTTGTCACCAATGTGAAATACGGACAATATTTTACAGACATTAATAATAATCGTCTTTGTTTTTGCATATTTTATATTACAAAGTTGCATTTTGTCGTACTTTTCAGCCGGAGATTCATACATAGCCCCTCTCGGCGTGATTAATTCGTGATTCATTAAATACCGGGGCTGCTGCAAATGAGTAGAATTTGCAGCAGCCCCGAAGTTTTTGCAAAGCTCAATAAGAAAGCGTGCGCACGAGCGTTTTCGTGCAGCTTCCTATAAAGTAACAAGAGGGCAGCCGCAAGTGGCTGCCCTCAAAATTCGGTCTGCCACAAAGCAGAAACCGAATTAAAATATTTGAATAAAAATTATTCGTTGATAGCGATAACTGCGCCTGAACCAACAGTTCTGCCGCCCTCACGGATAGCAAAACGGAGACCAACCTCGATAGCGATAGGAGTGATAAGCTCAACATCCATCTCTACATTATCTCCGGGCATGCACATCTCTACGCCCTCGGGAAGAGAAATTGTGCCTGTAACATCAGTTGTTCTGAAATAGAACTGGGGACGATAGTTGTTGAAGAAGGGAGTATGACGGCCACCCTCGTCCTTAGTAAGAACATAAACCTGTCCACGGAACTTTGTGTGAGGATGAATTGTGCCGGGCTTTGCAAGAACCTGACCTCTCTGGATCTCTGTTCTCTGAACACCACGGAGAAGTACACCTACATTGTCGCCTGCCTCAGCATAGTCAAGAGTCTTTCTGAACATCTCAAGACCTGTAACAACAACTTTTCTCTTCTCGTCTGTAAGACCAACGATCTCAACTTCCTCAGAAGTCTTAATCTGGCCTCTCTCAACTCTACCTGTTGCAACAGTACCACGACCTGTGATTGTGAATACGTCCTCAACAGGCATAAGGA
>CALYYZ010000043.1 GCA_945607165.1 uncultured Ruminococcus sp.
CTATGGTACCTGCCCGATTTTTCTATAAGTAAAACACAGTAATTATAGCATAATGTGCTTTGCGTGGAATAGCTTGAACAAATAGCAATATGCGGCATAATATGTATTGAGTTATGACTCAGGGCTGTACCGCAAAATAAAATATTCGTATTAGATGCGGATTTTTCAGTCAGAATATTTGTCAGACTGCACCGATACACTTCTGCAACGCTTAGTCATTGTGATGATTTTCAGTCTGACAAAAAAAAGTAACAAGCCGTGTGTTAATGGGTTTTATGCGGTGTTGCCTAAGAATAAACCGGTACAAAGGAGAATGAAAATTGGAATACACAGAACTAATAAGTGAACATTACGGATTGCCTAAGTTTCCTGATAAGGTTTCCGAAGCAATAGCATATGTGCCCTTCCAGGAGGAAAACTCACCTACCTATTCTGCTATGCAGGGATTTTCAGTGGGAACGATGTATCCCTCGCTAAACAAACCTTTTTACGGAAATAAGTGCGGTGGTAAAAATGAATGAAAGAGAAATTTTGCTAAAGAAAATTTCCACCTATCAGTTTGCAGCGTTTGATCTTCAGCTTTTTCTTGATACACATCCAAATGACAGAAAAACTATTGAAAAGATGAATGAATACAAAAAACAGCTCAGACCACTTGTTAAGGAATATGAAGAAAAATTCGGTCCTCTTACAAAGAGTGAGACCGAGCGCAACAGTTGGAAATGGATTAAAGCTCCGTGGCCATGGGAAATTGAGGAGGACTGAAAATGTTTGTTTACGAAAAAAAGCTTCAATACCCTGTTAATATAAAGCAGACAAACCCAAAGCTTGCGAAAATAATAATCACACAATACGGTGGACCCGACGGAGAGCTTGGAGCATCACTGAGATATTTAAGTCAAAGATTTACAATGCCTTTGCCTGAATTGAAAGGCACCTTGACTGACATTGGTTGAGAAGTGCCTTGGTTGGAAAATTTTTCATTATATTGGTCAATTTCAGCCTTACCGCAGAGAATTTTTGCATTCCATTTGTCGGGAATGAATTTGAGGTGAATTTCAAGCTCACGATTCTTGCTTACTACGATTTTATCTACTATGTTGCGGTAGAATGTATCGCTCCATTCTTCGCCGGTTATAATTGAATTTACATAATCTTTAATCTCACTGATTATTTTCTCCTTGTCCGCAAGCATACTGCTGTGGGCTTTTTCTTTTTGCAGTTTTTCGGATATTGTATCAAATTCGGATTTAAGTCTTTCGCAGGCTTTGCGGTAATCCGAGGTTTCTATATCACCCGACAAACACATATCAAGAAGTTTTTGTTTTTTACTTTCTATCTTTTCAAGCTCGTTTTCAAAATAGGTTATGTTGTCCTTCTCTTTATCGGATTTCAGAACGTCTGACACGATTTGCAATACGCTTTCTGAAATTTTATTTCTATCTTTCAGAACATCTGAAATAATATGTTGCAGAATTGAACGAATGTCTTTTTCATTTATTGAAACATTTGAACAGCCGACCTTTTCATTATTTTTGTTTATTCGCTCCTTGCCGTATTTCTGATTCTGAATACATACCCAGCTTTCATTCTGATTTCCGTTGGATGAAGTCTTTTTTCGGTGGATAAAGGTTGAGCCGCACTCGGCGCAGATTATTTTCCCCGACAGAGCATATCGGTTTGCAAAACCGTTTTTTGCTCCGTGAAGATTTTTTCTGCGTTCAAGCTCTCGTTGCGTTGCTTCAAACATTTCTCTTGAGATAATCGGCTCGTGATGATTTCGGATTGTCACATACTCAACCTCACCCTTGTTGTACTTTTTGTTGTGCGACAGGTAATCAGGTGTGTAGGTTTTCTGCTGAATCAAATCACCGCAGTACTTTTCATTTTTGAGAATTCGCAATATCACCGTGTATGACCAGTCCTTCATATAGGTTGAGGTCTTGATTCCTGCATCTCGCAACTCCTTTGCAATAATGTGAGTTCCTTTGCCCTCGTTGAGAAATTTATGATAGATTAATCTGACGGTTTCCGCACCCTCTTGATTTATATGAAGCTTTCCGTCACGGACATCGTAACCCAGCATATCTCTGCCAAACACAACGCCCTGCTCCATCATTCTGCGCTGTCCCCACTTTACTCGGTCGGAGGTTTTTCTGCTCTCTTCCTGAGCGATTGAGGACATAATCGTCAGTCGAAGCTCTGCATCAGCGTCGAGCGTATTGATATTATCATTCATAAAGATCACGCCTATGCCGTAGCTTTTCAGCTCTCTTGTGTAGCCAATGCTGTCAAGTGTGTTTCGTGCAAATCGGCTGATTTCCTTTGTGATAATCAAATCAAACTTTTTTGCTTTTGCATCTTCTATCATTCGGTTGAATGACACTCGCTTTTTAGTACTCGTTCCGCTGATTCCCTCGTCAACATAAATTTCGTAAAGCTCCCACAACGGATTGCGTTTTATATACTCATTGAAATATCTTTGCTGACTTTCAAGTGAATTTGCCTGATCAAGATTGTCGGTTGACACTCGGCAGTAAGCAGCTACCTTTCTGACTTCGTTTTCAAAGTTATTTAACATTTTGATACCCCCTTCGGTAACACAAGTATATTATTTAATTTCATAATGTCCAGAGAAATTTTCAGAGTGTCTGTTATGATTCACTCTGAAAATTTTCTGTTATAGATTTTATGTTTTCAATTTCTTTAGACATTCCTCGTACTGATTCTGAGTAAGATAACCTTGCTCCTTAAGTACAAGGAAGATTGATTTTTCAATTTCATTTTCAAATTCTTTACTGACATTTTTCTGCTCTGCATTTTCGTTCCGGTTTTCAAAGATGATTTTTGTTTTCACCTTAAACACCTCGGTAAAAACTATGCAGTTGCAGATTGTCTATATTCTTTCATCATCCTTTCTCTGTTGATTTGGTTAATGATTTTAATAAAAGCATATTTTCTCCTTTGTCATACATTTTTGTTCCGTACATTTTGGCTTGAACACCGAACTTTAAGATATTGCGGAATACATTTAGTAACACTATTAGAAAAAAGTAACACCTTTTATATTTCCCGAACGGCACTGCCGGACGGTGTATTTCGGCGCAATCGTGCTTGCACGGAATACGCCTTTATCCTGCCTGAAAACAGATTATAGAATGTACGGGTTCGGGTGCCCCGTTTTGCGTTGGTGGACAGCCGGACGCTCTGCTTGCCACAGCTTAAAAGCTGTGAAAATGTGAACCTCAACTTCACACTAAATTTATAATCCGGTATTTAAAATTACTTTCGCCCACAAACCGCCCAAATTTCGATTTTCGCTTGCGGTCGGGTACTTTATCCATTTTCTCTTGTAAGTCGGACAAACCGCCAAATTCTGCCCAACATCTGCGTCGTGGACGATAAGGACGATAAAAACGATAAATCAGACCGCTATATTTTCATCGTACTTATCGTACCTAACGTACTTGCTGTCCTAATTATCATTTTCACAATCATAATTTACTTCAACCTTTCTGATGTTGTTTTCCTTATACGATTTGAAATAAATGTGATTGTCATTCAAGTCATACTTCCACTTGTTCATCATTCTTTTCAGAATACGAGCCGAAAGATTTTTGCCTGAAAAAGCATTGTAGCGTTCAAGAAATTCTGCATTGCTTCCGTTGAAATATTTTTCTGCTTTCATCATCTCAATAAGCAAATTCATTTCATCAGGCAAAAGCATATTCGGATTCTCTGCACTGTCTGCTGTCATCTTCCAAGTGAAATCCTCTTTTGAAAATGCAAGCTCAATTTCTCTGTCTTCAATATCTCTTCCCGTACAAAATAATGTTGCGTTGCCCTGCGTGCGATTGTTCTTTTTCAAAACGAATAGAGCATCGGCACAGCCTGCAATACCATTTGTACCTGAAATCTCATTGATTGGGTCAGAGTCACCTTGTTTTCTTAAATGATGAACCAGCAGAATAGCAATTTTCAATTCATCAGCAAGTTTCTTGAGTTTCTGCACTTCCTGATAATCATTTGAATAGTTCGAGTCCTTATTGGCAGAACGGATAAGCTGAAATGTATCAATGATAATCAAGACGGTATCATTATGCTCGTCAATAAAAATTCGAATCTGCTCTTCCAACTTTTCATCGAGTTTTGAACAATCCGTAACAAAATGAACATTACTCGGCACTTCATCGGTTATCGCTGTCAGTCTGTCCTGTAATCTGCTTTCATCATCTTCAAGCGACAAATACAGAGTTGTACCGCTGTCGGTATGCAGATTCCACACATCTTCACCTTTTGCAATCCGAACGCACCAGTCAAGAACAAGCCACGACTTACCTACCTTTGGCGAGCCTGCTATAATCGAAAGACCGCTTGTGAGCAGTGAATTGATTATAAACTTCTTCCTCGGCAATTCTTTTTCCATAAGACTTGTACCGTCGATTGAATCGAATCTTTCCTTACTGCCCAACTCCAAATTTAAATTCTGAATCATTTTTCTCCTTTCCCTGTTACTCATACCTTATATGATTTCTAAATATCATAGCTCCGGTATGGTTATACAGTTGTAATCCAAAAACTGTTGGAATTTTTTCACCGGTGTGATACAATAATCTCATACTTTTCAAGAAAAATATATGACAAAGTGAATTGAAGTGATTTTTATAATTTTCACTTCAGGATAGAGGTGTGTATGGCAAAGCACGAAGGTTTACTAATAAAAATTGATTCTAAAGGAAATATTTCCGGCTATATGCAAGAAAATGACAATAAGATTCCAATTGAAAACACGACTATCAAGGATGAGTTGATTAGTTTCTCAGAAGAAGATTTTGAGGAATATTCTGAACTGCAAAATGAAATAAGAAAAGTTTACAGAACCTATCCCAAAGAAAGCGAAGAAAGATTTGCTCTGATTAAAAATTTAACAACAAAAGCAGAAAAGGCATTGGCTAAATACAGAACGTTTTACGGTCTTTTGAACAGACTTATGATTGAGGATTTTTTAGGTGAGGACAACGGAACTGAAAATTATCTGCGTGAATATGCAAGCTATCTTGACCAGATAAAAACCGTGCAGTTTTTTGTTTTACACTTTTTCAGCGATTTATCAAGTCAAAAAGAAATTGATATTAACGAAGATTTCAATTACAACAGCGTACAGATTTCCACCGTATTTTATTTTGAGGACAACAAATCCAGACAGATGTACCATATCCGTAACCTAACAGAGTATTATTTTCTGCTGTTGCATTTGTTTGTTGAAAACGGATACCGCCTCTGCCGTTGTCAGCTCTGCGGCAGATACTTCGTGCCAAAGACAAAAAAGAAAACCCTGTACTGCGACAGAGTTTTGAAAAACGGAAAAACTTGTAAAGAGTTTGCACCAAGATTAAAGCACCGCATACTGGCAAACAGAAATGAGGTGCTGAAAGCTTTTGACACACAGCGAGGTAAAATGTATAAGCGTTATGAAAGAACACTGAACACACCTGATACTGTGGAAAAGCCTTTGAGTTTTGAGGAATATTACGATTGGCTTGAAAAAGCGAGAACTGCGAGAGATAATTATCTTGAGGATAAAATTTCCAAAGAGGAAGCACTGAATATCATCGTTTCTGACTAAAAAATCATATAGAACCAGAAAACGGATAGGCAGTCAAATTTCCAATGATTGCCTATCCGCTTTCTTAATTATTTACTACATCAATGATAATCCTTGCACCCAGCCGAAATCCATTAATAAAAGCATCTCGCTCACTGATTTCAGAAATCTCACGATTGCAATCCTTGTATTTTTCAAAGGTTTCTTTCTGCGATTCAGTCAGGGTTGCTGTAAGCTTTTCTTCATTTCTGTTGAGCAGTTTCAATAGCTCCTTGACCTCATCATCAAGCTTTGCACATTTTTTGTGAGGGAACAGATTTCCGTAATATAAATCTTCAAGTGTATCCATTGTCGCACCGCCTTTCGCAGTACAAACATATATCACAAAGCTTTTACAAAGTCCAGACTTTTCAGTAAAAATACTTCTTATATTTTACATTATGAGAAATTCCACGATGGAACGGTAAAATGTATTGAAGATGAGATACCATTTGACCTTCCGGATGGATGGGCGTGGGCAAGATTAGGTGCATTGGCACATTATAAAAAGGGCCCTTTCGGTAGTAGCATAACAAAAGCTATGTTTGTTCCCGAATCAAAAGATGCAATTAAGGTCTACGAACAAAAAAATGCAATAAATAAAAATGACACATTAGGTAATTACTTTATCACTAAAGAAAAATATGAAGAGTTAAAGGGCTTTGAAGTTTTTCCCGGTGATATTATTGTTAGTTGTGCTGGAACAATTGGAGAGACATTTGTTATGCCAAATTCTATGCGAAAAGGCATTATCAATCAGGCATTAATGAAAATCAGTTTATATAATTCTTCTATAAAAGATTTTTATCTTATTTACTTTGATTGTAAATTGAAAGCCCTTGCAAATGAACAGGGATATGGAATGGCATTAAAAAATATACCTCCATTTGACATACTTAAACAGTATCTTGTTCCTTTGCCTCCATTGCCTGAACAGAGAAGAATCATTTATAAAATAAATATAATTTCTAATGTGCTAACAGTAATAGACAACCACATTGATAAAATATCGATCGACATTTCTAATATAAAATCAAAAATCCTTGACCTTGCGATACGAGGAAAACTTGTTCCACAAGACCCGAGTGATGAACCTGCCTCTGTTCTTCTTGAGCGTATTCGTGAGGAAAAAGAAGAACTGATAAAACAGGGCAAAATCAAGCGTGATAAGAAGGAATCTGTTATCTTCAAAGATGATGATAACTCTTATTATGAGAAGATGGGTCAAAAAACCATTTGTATAGACGAAGAGATAACGTTTGAAATACCGGACAGTTGGCGTTTTGTTCGTTTAAAATGCATATGGGAACTTTTGTCTGGCAGAGATTTGATACCAAGCCAATATAATAATGACGAAAATGGCATACCGTACATTACTGGCGCCAGCAATTTTTCTGACGGAAAAGTAAATCCTATTAGGTGGACTACAACGCCTCAAGTTATTACTGATTGTGGTGATATTTTAATAACTTGCAAAGGTACAGTAGGAGAAATGGCAATAAATAATTTTGGAAAAGCGCACATAGCTCGTCAAGTTATGGCTATTAGAAATATCCATAATCTTAATACTGAATATCTCTATTTATGCATAAAGTTTTATATTGAATCAATAAAGCTATCTGCTAAGGGTTTAATTCCCGGAATTTCACGAGAAGATCTTTTAAATATTATCTTGCCAATTCCACCACTGGTGTACCAACAGAGAGTTGTTAATTCTGTCTGTAAATATAACAATATCTTAAACGACATAGAAGCGAGCCTCAATTAAGGTTCGCTTCTACGTTGCTGATTATGGTATTTACTTTTTTTATTAAGTCAACTATGAGCATTTGCTCTTTGTACGGTGGAATAGGTACTAACATATATTTTAGAGTAATTGGTTTTAGCTCTTTCTGATTAGTTGAACCTTCTCCCATTTTTTCAAGAATTCTTTGACTGGACTTCAAAAAAGCATACAAATAGTCTGCCATTATGCAATTATTCGAACGAATTACCGTGACGTGTGAATCGGGTACAATAGGAGTTGAACTTGTGTTATTTATCTCTTTATAAATACCTACACGTCCAAGAGTACCGTTTCCAGTTGAATTGATTACAATATCATTGTTTTGCATAAATTCTGTATCAGAATATTTTTCAATAGTTGTTTCGTCCAAGAATAGAGCCAAGTTTAGATTGATTCCGTCATATTTAGTATTACATTTTTGTGCAAAAACGAGTGCATTTCCTGAAGTAGCGTACTTAGGAGATTTCCCTCTTTTAATGTCTTTACAACAGCACGTCTGTAATCTGCTCCAAGTCCAATTGTCAGGTATCTCAAAAGGCAATTCTTCATCAATGCAGACTGTGATATTGCCCATCTTCTCATAATAAGAGTTATCATCATCTTTGAAGATAACAGATTCCTTCTTATCACGCTTGATTTTGCCCTGTTTTATCAGTTCTTCTTTTTCCGCACGAATACGCTCAAGAAGAACAGAGGCAGGTTCGTCACTCGGGTCTTGCGGAACAAGTTTACCACGAATTGCAAGGTCAAGAATTTTGCTTTTAACAGACTGAATTATTAAGGATAAATCTTGTTTGTATTTGTCTACAGTTTGTATGATTGATAGTGCTTCATTTATAGCGTTTGCAATTCGCTTTTGTTCATTAAGTGGAGGAAGTAAAAGACGAACCTTGAGTAAGTTACTTACAGCCAATCCGGGTTGGGCGGCTCCTGCAGAATATTGATTTAGGTTTAATCCAATCAAAGTATAGTATAGCCAATTCAGATCAATATTCAGCATTGGTGTAACTACTACTGCATGTTCGGTAGCATAAAACTTTCCGTGAGTCATGTTGACATTGCCGCAGAGCGCGCCTTGTCTACCTATTATTGGATAATCGCCCTCCACTGAATAATGATCAACAAAGCCACGGATTCCATTTCCCCCATAGCAAGGATACATCCCGTCAAGACAAATTGGAGAAATGTCGGAAGCCGGTATGAATTTACCTGCTTGCATTGTACATACGCTACCAACTGTTGTTATCGACCATCCATTAGGAATAGTGTATCCAAGTTCATCTTCTATACAACCTACCGTTCCGTCTTGGAATTTCTCATAATGTAAATTATCATCACCTTTATAGATTATGGTGTCATTCTTAATGTCCTTTGCTTTCAGCTTTCCTTCTTTAACCATCTGCTGTTTTTCAGCACGGATGCGTTCTAAAAGAACAGAAGCCGGTTCGTCGTTCGGGTCTTGCTCAACAAGCTTACCACGTATAGCAAGGTCAAGCACTTTTTCTCGTAAAGCTTTCGTATCTATCATAAGTCAATGCCTCCGAGAATTTCTTGAAGCTTGGATACTGCATCCGAAATTGCTGCAGCTTTTTGTTGCATTTCAGACAGAAGTTCTGTTATGGTGCGGTCATCTTTTTCAGTTAAATCTAGCCATTTAAAGTCAAGCTTCAACTGTTCACTTGAATAAACTTCTTTTTCTGTAAAGCGTTTCCATCTGCCGTTGGGATTATCTTTAGAATAAGTCTCTTTTCTATCCTCCATATGTCCGGAACAATAGCAATTAACAAAATCGTCAAGATGTTCTCTCCTTAACGGTTTTGTTACAAGAGTATGTTTTATTCCTGTTCTATAATCATAGACCCAGATATCCTTTGTAGGTTTACCTTTCTCAAAAAACAGAACATTCGTTTTTACACCGTTTGCATAGAATATTCCTGTCGGAAGCCTGAGAATAGTATGCAAATTGAAATCCCTAAGAAGTTTTTCACGCACTTTAGCAGTTGCATTTCCGTCAGTAAGTACATTATCTGGTAGAACAACACCAACTCGTCCGCCTGTTTTGACAATAGACATAATATGTTGCAGGAAGTTCACCTGATTATCCGAAGTTTTAATAAATTCCGGTCTGTTATCATGAACACTTACACTGCCTTGAGGACGGGTTCCGAAAGGCGGATTTGCTAAAATAACATCATACATTCTCTCTGATTTATCAATTAAGGAATCCTGGCAAACAATCGGACTGTTTGCAGTGCCAATATCGTGAAGATAAAGATTCATAGAAGCAAGTGTTACTACCAACGGAGTGTTGTCTGCACCAAAAAGTGCATTATTCTTTAAGAATCGTTGCTTTGAAATTTCTTTACTTTGAGGTTTCATATGCTCAAAAGCAGAGAGGAGAAAGCCGCCTGTACCGCAGGCAGGATCTGCAACAGTTTCACCGATTTTGGGATCTATAACATCTACAATCGCCTTGATCAAGGGACGTGGTGTGAAATATTGACCTGCACCGCTTTTTTTATCCTGTCCGTTTTTCTCAAGTATAGACTCATAGATAGCGCCTTTAAAATCCCCCTCCATCATATACCAATTTTCACTTGAAACCATTTCTATTATTTTTTTCAAATGAAC
>CALYYZ010000044.1 GCA_945607165.1 uncultured Ruminococcus sp.
TACTATAGCCTCTTGCCTTTGTCAACCCCTTTTTCTAAGTTTTTTATAAGTTTTTCAAACTTTTTTTACTTGCCTTCAGGACTGACGCCGTCTTTCGACAGCTTCCTCATTATATCATCTTTTTTATTTTTTGGCAAGCATTTTTTCGCTCGTTAAAATGATTTGTAATAAATATACCTTTTGTTTTGACACAAATATTTATCTTTTGTATTATTGCACAAGCAAGGATATACAAGGATATAACAGAAAACGGCAGCCAAAAGGCCACCGTTTTGAACTTGAAATTAAATAATAATTATTTATTTATTAAAGATTGACATAATGTCGTAGAATGTATCATCCTCATCATCAGTCTTGTCCTTGGAGGAAGCTGATACAGACTCCTCTTTTTCTTCAATTACCGAGTCCACTTTGGAGGATTTTTTAGAGATCTTACCATCACCGTTGAATCCTGTTGCAATAACGGTAACGCTCATTTCGTCTTCCATCTTATCATCAATAACTGCACCCCAAATGATATTAGCATCCTCTGAAACTCTGTCCTTAATCATTGTTGAAGCGGCATCGATGTCATCAAGGCTTACATCATTAGAAGCAGTGATATTGATAATAACGCCTGTTGCACCATCGATTGAAGACTCGAGAAGCGGGCTGGAAACAGCCTTTTCAGCAGCAACAGTAGCCTTGTCCTTACCGGTAGCACTGCCCATACCCATGATAGCGTAGCCTGCGTCACGCATTACGGAAGTAACATCGGCAAAGTCAAGATTTACAAGACCGGGAAGGAGGATAAGGTCTGAAATACTCTGAACACCCTGTCTGAGGACATCGTCAGCAATAGCAAAAGCATTTTGAAGGGTAATGCTTGTATCTGAAACATACTTGAGTCTTTCGTTGGGGACAATAATTAAAGAATCAACGCAAGCGGAAAGCTCAGCAATGCCCTGCTCTGCCTGAGTCATTCTTCTTTTTCCCTCAAATGCAAACGGCTTTGTAACAACGCCAACTGTAAGGATACCCATATCCTTAGCTATCTTGGCAACAACGGGAGCCGCACCCGTACCTGTTCCGCCGCCCATACCGGCAGTAACAAACACCATATCTGTATCCTTAAGAAGAGCTGCAACCTCATCTCTGCTCTCCTCGGCTGCATCCTTTCCGATTGCAGGCATTGAGCCGGCACCTTTTCCTTTGGTGAGCTTTTCTCCGATTTGAACCTTCTGAGAAGCTTTTGAAAGTCTTAAAACATGCTCATCGGTGTTTATTGCAATAAATTCGACATTCTTTACTCCCATATCAACCATTCGGTTTACAGCGTTTCCGCCGCCGCCGCCGACACCGATTACCTTGATCTTTGGCATATACTCATTTTCCAATTCCAATTCAAAAGCCATTTTTTTGTCCTCCTTATTTTGTATATAAAAATACACAGTAACATACTATAATCATTTATAGTCTATATATTAACATACTTTTATTAAAATATCAATGCTTTTATCGTCATTTTGTAATTTTTTCTCAGCATATCCTATGTTAATAATACCCGTCGGGATCCGCATAAGCATCATACCCATTGTCGGCATATACATCGCCGCCATCTGCGTAAGCATCATATCCGTTGTCGGTATACACATCGCCGCCGTCATAGTAATCATTGTATCCGTTGTCGGCATAAGCGTCATAGCCGTTATCGGTGTAGCCGTCTCCGTCCTGCCAAGTATAATCATCGGTATTGCCGTTTCCCTCATTCGGAACAGTGGTAGCCGCAACGGTTGAAGGAACTGTATTATCAGCCGGCTTGTAGTGCGACATTTTGTTTATATTGCAGGATGAAACATCCAAAGTTCCCGATATTGTTCCGGTTTTATTCGGGTCGAGTTTCTCGTTTATTATTGTAATCGCTGTTCTCAGCTTATAATCAATATCGTCCGGCAAACCAAGCTTTATCGTGATTCTGCCGTCATAAACAAACGAAATATTGGCTGTGTCGGTTACATCAATGGAAGTTATCTTCTCAATATTGTTTTCACTAAGGCTTTTTGCGACATCATTCAATATATCAATAACATTATCGTCATTGAATGAAATATATTCTCCAACCTTTGTGCTTTTAAGCTCTCCGCATTTTAGCTCGGGAAGATTGCTTGTATTTTCCGTTGCCCGGTCAATTATTCTTCCCTTTGAACTTATAATCAAAAAATCATTGCCGTTTTTTATGACATAAGACGGCACAGCGTTTTTAACCTTAATTACTATTGTATCCGGAATAACAAAATCTACACTGGCACTCTCAATGTAAGGTAAATTTTCCTGAATAAGCTCCGGTGTACTTCCCCATTTTGCGAGAAAAATATTCTTCTGCATCTCAACCGAGCTGAAACCGATTATCTGATCATCATAATAGTATTTATTACCCTCAACCTCGATTTTCTCGGTTTTAAACAGAACAGTCAGGCTGAGTACTGCTCCTATTATCACGACAACTGCACATATTGAACTGCACAGCAATATTCTTTTCAGCCGGAACTGCTTAGCGGAAAGCGGTTTTTTCAGCTTTCTTGCAGGCTCCTGTTCCTGCTCATGGAGTTCCTTTATTCGCTGTTTTTGTCGGCGTCTTGCACTAAATTCATCTATGTAGTAGCCGTCTTCAAAATCCTGAGGTTCAAGATTTTTTATCTTTTCATCACTTTCACGCCTGTAGCGTTCTTCGTGGCTGAGGTTTTCATAAGGCTCGTTTGAAAGCTGCTTTACAGCCTCCTCAATACTGTGTGACTTTAAGTCCCGATCCGATTTCTTGGACTGCTTAAGCTTTTTTCTTTCCTTATCGGAGGATTTTTTCGCTGTCTTCGCCTGCTCTTTATGATACTTTTTTGCTTCATAAGCCGCCAATTTGCGCTGCTTTGCAAGTTTTTTTCTATCCTTTGATGAAATCTGCTTATCACTCACAAAAATTCCACCTCCTTGATATTTTCCCGGCAGGAACAGGCAACTATTCCTGCCTGAAATTCTGCATTACTTTCTTAACAGATACTATAATAAATTAGAAAAAAATTCTATGTCATCAAATATTACGGTAAACTATATCTTTTTTATTTTTGCTCCGAGCGAAGACAATATAACCTCAAGGTTTTCATAACCTCGTTCCAGATAATCAACACCTGAAATCTCTGTATTTGACTCCGCACTAAGACCTGCGACCACAAGTGCCGCAGCTCCACGAAGGTCTGTAGCCTCGACGCTTGCTCCATACAGCATCGGCACGCCTTCAACTATGGCTACCTTACCCTCGGTTTTTATCTGAGCACCCATACGCACAAGCTCAGCGGTGTGTCTGTATCTGTTTTCAAAGATATTCTCAACAAACACCGTTGTTCCAACAGCCGTACACGCCGAAGCAAGAAGAAGAGCCTGAGCGTCGGTCGGAAATCCCGGATAGGGCATTGTTCTGACGGTCTTCATTGAATTAAGCCGTCCGGGAGAGCTGATTTTAAGCTCGCCGTTCTTTGATTCTATTACACAGCCGGATTCCTCAAAAACAGGAACGATCGATGACAAATGACTGCTTATTATTCCGCTTAAGGTGATTTCGGACGCTGTGACAGCTGCACAACTCATTAGTGTTGCGGCTACAATTCTGTCGGGAATTATGCTGTGATGAGTGCCGTAAAGACGATGCTTTCCGACTATCTCAATAACACCCTCTCCGGCTCCGTATATCTCAGCGCCGCATTTATTGAGATAGTCTGCAAGATCGGCAATCTCAGGCTCTCTTGCTGCATTTGTGATTACTGTAGTGCCCTTGGCAAGACACGCTGCAATCATAATATTTTCAGTTGCTCCAACGCTTGGAAAGGAAAGGACAACCTTTGTCCCCTTTAGCCCTGACGAGGCGCTGCACTCAATGATGCCGTGCTCTTCCTTAATCTCTGCTCCCATCTTGCGAAGTGCCTTTAAGTGAAGGTCAATGGGACGCAGGCCTATTTCACAACCACCGGGAAACGAGAGTCTCGCCCTCCCGGTTCTTGCGAGGACTGCACCGAGAAAAACTATGGAGCTTCGTGTACTTCTCATAAGCTCGTCGGGGATATCAAAACGATCTATACCGTCTGCTTTTATCAGGAGTGAATCTGAGCTTCGCTCAACCTTGCAGCCGAGATAACGCAAAATCCTTGAAGAGGCTTCAACATCCGAAAGATGAGGACAGTTAAAGATGACATTTTCACCGCCGGTAAGAAGCGACGCTGCTAAAATCGGTAAGGCGCTGTTTTTGGCTCCCTGCACAACGGTTTTTCCTTCAAGCTTCTGTCTGCCTGTAATAAGAAGTTTAGACACAGTAACACCCTCTCAAATTAAATACCAATACATTCTATGACATTGAGAAACGATTGTTACTGTGAAGAACCCACTAATTGTAAAGCCGTTTTAGATTAATTTCAGAGTTTTCTTTATTACGGAATAAATTCGTTCGTTTGCGTCAGTAATGGCGGTGCGCCTTGAATTTTCAGCCAAGCTATTTAGCTTTTGAGGATTGTTTAAAAGAGCCTCCGCCTTTTTGATAAGCAAGCTTCCGCTAAGCTCCGATTCTTCGATTATCTCGGCTGCACCGGCATTGACAAGAGCCATTGCATTGTGATACTGATGATTTTCCGCAACATTGGGCGAGGGAATCAGTATTGCCGGCTTGCCCATTGCCTGAAGCTCGCTGAGGGTTATTGCGCCTGCCCGGCAAATCACCAAATCTGCTGCCGCCATACACACCGACATATTGTCAATATACGGTCTTATATCAAGATTATCGCAGTCTCCGATTACTGTGCCCTTCTCGGCAACAAGATCAGGAAACCAATCTCCGTATTTTCCGTAAGCATGTATATGCTGATATTTACCGCTTTGTCCGCTGGCAGCAATAAAATCCGCCATAGCCTCGTTCACCTTTCTTGCTCCGAGGCTTCCTCCGAATGACAAAATAAGGGGACGACTGTCAACCTTGAGCTGTGCTCTGGAGGATTCTCTGTCAGCTGTTAATATTTCGCCCCTGACCGGATTGCCTGTGATTACGGTATCTGACTTGTCAAAATATTTTTTTGCGTCAGGCACTGCAAGCATTACCTTTTTAACACTTTTTGCAAGCATCTTGTTTGTAACGCCCGGATAAGCGTTTTGCTCATGAATTATGCAAGGGACACCGAGCTTTGCCGCTGTTCTTACAACCGGTCCGGAAACATATCCGCCCGTTCCTATACAAATATCAGGGTTAAATTCGGAAATAATTTTCTTCGCAGTATGAGAAGATGTAAAGGTTCGTGAAACGGTTTTAACATTTTCAATCATACTTTTTGGAGAAAAGCTCCTTTTAAATCCGCTGATTGTTATTGACTTAATCTGAAATCCTGCCTGAGAAACAAGCTTTTGTTCCATTCCGTCCTTATTGCCGATAAACAAAAATTCCGTGCTTGGCTGTTTTGATCTAATATAGCCTGCAATGGCAAGTGCAGGATTTATATGACCTGCCGTTCCTCCTCCTGCAAGTAAAACCTTCATAAAAAGCCTCCGTTACTGTCTTTCTATATTTGCTGTTCTCGAAACAGATAGTACAAGTCCCATCTGTGCTAAGAGCATAATGAGCGAGCTGCCTCCGTAGCTGAAAAACGGCAGGCTGATACCGGTGTTGGGCAGCCAATCTGTAATTACAAGGATATTCAGTACAACCTGCACACCGATCTGTGAGGTTAGTCCGATTCCGAGAAGCTTGCCGAATTTATCTTTTGCTCTGAGTGAAAGGGTTATGCCCCTCCAAATCAACAAGGCAAAAATCAATAGAATAAGCACCGCACCGATAAGTCCGAGTTCCTCTACGACTATTGCAAAAATAAAATCGTTTTGCGGTTCGGGTAGGTAAAGATATTTTTGTCTTGACTGCCCTAAGCCAAGTCCCCAAAGTCCTCCGGAGCCTATTGCATAGAGCGAGTTTCGTGTTTGGAATGTTTCCCACCACATATCATCGGGAGGATCGAGCGCCTGCCCCCAGCCGTCCATACGGCTCATTGCATAGGAGAGTCCGCCTGTTACCGCAAGCAAAAGCACCAATCCGACCATTACGGCAAAACCGATTATAAGGTACTTGGTTTTCATTCCGCCGATGTACAGCATAAGTACGGTAAGCATTGCGATGATTACTATACCCGAATAGTGCGGCTCTAACAGCAAAAGCACCGCAGTAGTACCAAAAACTATAACACCGGGAACAACGCTGTATAGAGCAAGCTGCATTTTGTTGTAATATTTACTTGCCCAATGAGCAAAAAACAAGATGATTGCAAACTTAGCAATTTCCGACGGCTGAATATTAAACAGTCCCATCGGTATCCATCGTGCAATTCCCTGATCATCTCTGAACAATAAAACCGATAGAAGCGCAATGTAGGCAACCCCCAAAATGATGGGAGCCGCCTTGTGCAATTTATTATAATTCAAAAACGAGAAGCCGAACATTGCTGCAAGACCGACTACAATAAAGATAAGCTGTCTGCCGATATAGAAGTAGCTGTTGCCCTGCTGATAGTACGCAAAGGCATAGCTTGCAGAGAACATCATAATTGTTCCTATAGTAAGCAAAATGAGAACAAGAGCGCAAAACGGCAGATCTATGCCCATTCCGATTTTAAACAGTCCGCTTTTTTTCATTTTATGCTTACGGGAAGGATGAACAAAAAGCTTTTCCTTTTTAGCTTTTCTTTCTGCTTTGTATTCATCATCATAAATTCTGTTTATATCAGCCTTGAGCATCATTTTTTTGTATGGAGCCATAACAGCCCTCCTTAGCTAATCTGTGTCGCTCAGACACCAAAATAAACAAGAGCAAACGCAACCGCACCAAATACAGCTGTTATAGCACTGAACACAGCGACTATCTTAACCTCACTCCAGCCGCACATTTCAAAATGGTGGTGAATTGGACTCATCTTAAAGAGTCTTTTTCCGTGCGTAAGCTTAAAGTAGCTCACCTGAAGAACTACGGACAGCTCCTCAAGAATATATACAATTCCGATAGGCAGAAGCAGAATTGGCATATCAAGCGCAAACGCAAGCGCACAAACCAAACCGCCCAGAAAAAGTGAACCTGTGTCTCCCATAAAAACCTTTGCAGGATGGAAATTCCAAATTAAGAAACCTAAGCAGGCGCCAGCTGAAGCCGCAGCCATTGCAGCAAGACCGAGACTGTAGAATTTGCTTGCAATCAGCATAAAGCTTACGCAGGCAAAGAAGGTAATTGAGCCGTCAAGTCCGTCTACACCGTCGGTAAGATTTACTGAATTTACCATACCGACAATCACAACAGCTGAAATTATATAGTAGAAAAATCCGAGATCCACCTCACCGAAGAAGGGAATAAGCGTTTTTGTATCCACTCCCCAGATTGCGTTAATTGCAAGATAAGCAGCCGCAACAAGGAACTGAAGCACGAGCTTTTGCGAAGCTGTAAGTCCGAGGTTACGCTTCTTTACAACCTTTGTAAAGTCGTCAATAAATCCGATAAGTCCGTTTGCAAGCGCAAGACCGAGGCCGGTGAAAATAAGCAGCGATTCACGGGGAATATCAGCAAAATATTCAAAGATGAAATTTTTGCCTGTTAAAATATATACAACCGTGCTTATTATAGTAACAACTGTAATTGCCGTAATGAACATCAGACCACCCATAATAGGAGTACCCTGCTTGTTCTTGTGCCAGCTCGGCCCGATATCAAGTATTGTCTGACCGAAGTTGAGCTTGTGAAGATATGGGATGAGAAATCTGCCCAACACAGCGGATATAACAAAAGCTGTTAAGCCGGCTGCAAATGTCCATGTTCCGTAAACCATAATAAAATTTCCTTTCTGTTATCAATCTGCAAAATTCGATGAAGAAGAAGCAAATGTTACTGTCACAACTGTTCCCGGGCTTACCTGAGTACCCTCGGCAACATCCTGATCAGTGCTGACAGAATCGGCACTCTTTGCTCCGGCAAAGCTTATATTAAGACCATATTGTGCTGCGATCACATTAGCGTCATACGCCGTCAGTCCGACAAAGCTCGGCACCGTTACGGTTTCCGCCATACTGCCGTTATCGGTATAAAGCACAATATTGCCGCCGGTAGGAATCTTTGAGGATACTGTGGGAATCTGAGAAATTACTGTTTCACCTTCACCCTTTACAGTAACCGTAAAGCCGTCATTTTGTACAGCCGCCTGAGCGTCTGCCACCGACAATCCGACATAATCGCCTGCGGAAGCGTCAATGTACTCAAGCTCCTCATCGGAGTACTGAGGCTTAACCTCAAGGTATGGAAGTATTTCAGTCAAAATACCCGAGAATACCGGAGAAGCCACCTGAGAACCGTAGTATGCATTACCGTTAGGCGTATCGAAGAAAATAAGCATAGCGATTTGAGGATCGTCAGCAGGTGCGTATCCGCACATTGAGGAAATATAGTCCTCTCCAAAATCACTTATTGCCTTAACGCCGATTTTCTCCGAGGTACCTGTTTTTCCGGCAACCTTGTAACCGGCTACATAGCCCGCCGAAGCTCCGGCAGTTTCCGTGTTATAGCCGAGTATCTCATTAATTTTATCTGAGGTTGACTGAGAAATAACCTGTCTTTTCACCTTAGGCTCCACAGTTTTTATTACATTTCCGTCGGTATCGGTAATTTTTGACACAATATGGGGTTCAAGAACATAACCTCCGTTTGCAACCGCCGAGCAGGCTGTAATCATCTGGATTGGCGTAATCTGGAAGTTCTGGCCAAACGAAGCCGTTGCAAGGTTAAGCTCCGTCATTGTTCCCTCCTCCCAAATCACATCCTCCGCCTCACCGGGGAGATCTATACCTGTTTTTTCCGAAAAACCGAAGCCCCTGTAATACTCACAAAACTTATTCAGTCCCACAAGCTGTCCAATCTGAACAAAAGCCGGGTTACAGGAATTACATACAGCCTGAACAAAGTTTTGTGTGCCGTGTCCTCCTCTGTTGTGACATCCCAGAGATTCACCCATTACAGTAATTGAACCGGAGCAGACGAATGTACTGTTGTCGTTCACCTTTGCTTCCTCTAACGCCATGGAGCTGACGCACATTTTAAATACCGAACCCGGCATATAGGTATCTGCTACCGCTTTATTACGCCACATTGCAGCCAGTGCCTCGCCTTCTGCCTGAGCACGCTTTTTTTCAGGAAGCTTTGCAATTTCCGCCTGCTTCTCCTTTGGAAGTGTATAGGGATCGTTAAGGTCGTAGCCATCAACAGTAACCATAGCAAGTATTTCTCCGGTGTCAACCTTCATAACAATACAAACCGCACGGTTTAATACATTGTTATCAACTATTCCCTGCTTCATATGCTTTTCGCAGATAGACTGGACGGTTTCGTCTATTGTCAGATAAACATTGTTACCGTCCTGCGCACCTACATTCTGCTCATATTGAAACGGCATATCGCCGCCGCCGGCATGTTTTGCGGTAATCATTCTGCCGGGAATGCCTGCAAGATAGCTGTTATATTGGTACTCAACTCCCTCAAGTCCCTGTTCGTCGCTTCCGGTAAAGCCGATAACGGCAGACGCAAGGTCCTTTTTGGGGTAATACCGTTTGTAATCGTCAAGAAGTCTGACGGTATTGCCGCAATCATACTTCTCGTCAATTTCGTCGATAAACTTGCTGATTTTTTCTTTTTCTTCGACTTCAATTTTGCGCTTTACAACTGTATAGTAATTCTGTTGCTTTGTTTTTTCATAAACATTTTCATAATCGAGATTCAAAATTTTTGAAAGACCTTCAGCAACTGCCTTGCGCTGCTCCTCATTTTCAAAATTTATCGGCTCCATTACAACCTGCCAAACTGACGCACTTTCGGCAAGAACTTTTCCGTTTACATCATATATTGAGCCACGCTGTGCCGGAACGGTAGTATCCCTGAGCTGCTGATCAACTGCCTTTTCCTGTAAGCTTGCCC